>CAYJUJ010000157.1:0-4106 GCA_964373325.1 uncultured bacterium | reverse complement strand
GCATATTGTTCCTATGTATGAAACAGGCTTCTCTGAAGAATAAATTAGTATCAGTTATTCTCCTTATTTGTTTTATTTCACACATTGGACTTTTTGCTCAAAATACTCAAAGGAATGGATCCCCGCTTCCAGAAATTACAATTCAAGGCGCAGTCCCTCAGAAAAAAATAGATACATTAAAATACGCCCTTGGCATGCGACTTCTCGCCCTTGAAAAGCTCTTGCTCACACGCATTGTTCTTCAAAACTATCTTTATACTTTTCAAAATGAAAAATATGAAAAAGCAGCCACCCTCCCTGAACACCTCCTCCTCTCACTTAACACCCCTACCCTACAATCACTTCTTCCTTTGGTTGTTGAGCTTGAAAATGGAGGGGAAAAACTACCACAAAAAGAAAGAGAAAATTTTATAGAAAGATCTATCAAAACAGCGTGGGAAGTTTTTCAATATGATCTTGCCATTAAAAAACAAGACTCAGATGAAAGATATATTCTTAAAGAAAAACTAACCCAATATAACCAAGAACCATGTCTTCTTACCGAAATTGTTGGTAAAAATGTTTATGATGGAAGTTATACAGTGTCCAAGTGTCAAGATGGTTATAAAAATTATGAAGACCATCCTGAAATGAAAAGCTTTGAAAAAAACTTAGACCAACTGATTCAAAATAGAAAATTTACCTTAGATACATTTCAACTCTTAGCCACACCCTTTTATTCTTTTCCTTATGTTGAAGCGGATCATTTTCTTTATGGACAGGTTTTAGCAAAAGCTTTTAATCTCCCAACATATTACTTTCGATACTGCCCCCCACGAAACTTAAGAGGAAGATATTATCAATCCTTCTATTTTTATGACAAATTAAGTGTGAAAACGGCTCTTGAACCTGTCTCCCTCGCAAGAGTAAAAGAAGCCTGGATAGTGGGGCTTAAAGAAGCTCTTAAAATGAATAGCGAATCTCTTGAAAACCTATTACAGCCTCATCTTAATAAAATGCACTTTTATGAGAGAGAAATAGATCAGGTGCTATCAGACCTTGCCTTTCTTGCAAAAAATAATTCCTTAAAAGAAGAGATGATCCAGCGTTTAAATGGAGTGAGCAGCCTTTACGTTAAAATGCTCAATCAAGAGCTTGTCCAAATTTATGAAGCAAATGAAGAAAGTTACCAAACACGAATGCTTGTTATCATTGGTGTGACTATTGCCACCACTCTTATTTTAGGCCCCTCCTCATGGATTGTAGCAGCTGTTATTTTAACAAGTGTTACAACTTCTTTTGTGCTTTCTTATCTTCGCTACAGTCAAAGATCTGATGAATTAGAAACTATTATGGCTCTTTATTACACCCATGAAAATGTGCCCCTTATCGATGACAAGGAATTTGAAGATGCTATTTCTATGCAAGAAGGTGCTTTCCAAGATTTTGTAATATCTGGTTTAGCTCTAGGGCTTGAGCCTATTTTTTTTGTAAGACTTCTTTCGGGTGTTAAAGCTCTTAAAGGTGGGGGGTGGGTTATCTCAAAACCACACCTTCGAAATCTTATTATCCGAGACACCCCGAAAGGCAAATGGCTTCCGCGTCTTGAACGAGCCGTACTTCGATCTGACAAATTTTATCTCTCGCGTCTTAATTGGAAAACAATTGGGGCTGCTATAACACTGTGGCTACTTATAGACTCAAACCCAACTTCTTCATCTCCATCACTAGATTTAGATCCAGCCAAAAAACAGGTGTTTTTGGATAAAGCAAGAGAAGCTTTAAAAATACTTAAACTTTATGATACTCAAAATAATTCTCAAATTTTTACCATCTATGATGAGAGTTTCATAAGCATCCATGATGCCCCATTTACAACAGCACAAGAAGGAAAGTTTTATATCCCTTATGAAATTATTTCAAGCGGTACTGCTCAAAATATTGTTTATGAAGTAGCAAGCACCCTTTATAAAACATTCTTTTTCCATCTTCTCAAAGAAAAAAACCCTTATGAAAACTCCCCACGAGAAAACATAGAAAGCGAAGCCCATGAGTTTGCTACTCAGTGTGGGGGGTTGCCATTTTAGAAAGATTATATTAATAAAAAGTAACTATGGCCTATATTATTTGTGAACCCTGTGTAAATGTAAAAGACAAAGCTTGTGTGGATGTTTGTCCGGTGGATTGTATTTACGAACTAAATCCTACAGACACACAACTTTTTATTAATCCTACTGAATGTATTGATTGTAATGCTTGTGTTCCTGAGTGTCCTGTCGATGCTATTTTTCCACAAGATGAAGTTCCAGAGAAGTGGAAGAATTACACTGATCTCAACGCAAAAGCTTTTCAGAATAAATGACGGCCACGAGCCGTCATCCAGAGACCTTCGAAGTGAAACGCAGAAGGGCGTGGGATCTCATCAGTTTACTATCAAAGTCTTTAAGTTGGTTTCGTCAAACCCCTGAAGATAAGCATCCCCTTTTACAAAAAGAGGCCGTCTGATCAAATTAGGATCATCAATCATTAAACGAATAGCTTCTGTTTTTGTAATAGTTCTTTTTCCAAGCTTTTTTTCTTTAAAGGTTTTGCACTTTTGATTCAAACTTGATCTAACGTCTTTCCCAGAAACAACCTTTTCAAGAACGGAACGGGTTGGAGGATTTTGAACAATGTCATAATTTTCATAAGAAACTTTTTTCTTATCTAAATAAGACCATGCTTTTTTACAAGTGCCGCAACTTTTCTTACCATAAACTTTTAATACCATACTTCCTCCCTCAAATTTGTAATCTAATATAAGAACTCTCGCGAGCCCCACTATATACCAAACCCAGATAAAATATCAAGCATATAGATTGTCATGTTATTTCAGCTAGTTACAAAAATAGCTGTCCCTGAACTGGCCAGGCCTCCACTCCTATGATATGGTGAATTTAAGATCGAGTGTTGTGTAATAAGATGATTATAGGGAGGGTGGTATGAAAGCCTTTGTTAAAAGAAGAAACGATGTTCTTGTAATCGTAATTGATGGACATCTAAGCTTTGAACAAAACATTCCCTTCAAGAAAAAACTCCAAGAAACAATAACTGATAAACGAAAACGCCACAAGGTTGTTTTTAACCTCCAAAACTTAAACTTTGTGGGTTCTTCTGGAATCAAAGACTTCATCCAAATACTCAAAGAATACAATAAAATGAATCCTAGACCTAGGTTTTGTGGCCTTAAAAGAGAGTTTCAATGGATGTTTAATGCCTTTCAGGGTAAGAAGAGATTTTTTATGTATGAGGATGAAGACAAGGCCTTAAATAGCTTTGAAAATTAAGTCTGAATAAGAATTTACCAATGAATCCATAAATGAATCCATACATGTTACTTTTAAAGAGTGGGTATTGGTATAGGGTCGTATTGAATCATAGGAAAAGGTAACCTAAAAGTTAATTGATTTTTTAAAGTTTTCCGGTTGATAGAAAATCAAGACAACGCGAAAAATCCCACATTTCACAACGCATCTTGGGATAACGTATGGAAAATTGTTGTAAACCTTTTTGACTTTTTTGCCGCCCGCCCGACTTAATTTCAATTGCAAGAGTCTCATGAGGAGTTCGAACAACATAATCTACTTCAGCTTGTCCTTCTTTCCAATAAAAAAGCTCTGTGTTGGGAAGACGATGAAGATGAGCACCCACGAGTGATTCGAAAACACGCCCATACCATTCAGACTCTTTATCTAATCGTGATTGAGAATGATAGGCATGTGTTAAAGCTTGATTTAAAACCAGTATTTTGGGACTAGAAGCACGACTTTGAATAACAGACTTACTATATTTCTGTATCATAAGAAGCAGAAAACTTTGCTCCATAAGTTGTAAATAATGTTTGATGGTCGTTGCATTTCCACGATCCTGTAATTGGCCTAAAAGTTTTTGTAAACTAATAACTTGTGCCGGATACTGTACCGCTAATTCAAAAGTTTGTCGGAAAAGAGCGGGGTTGTGAACAGGGTGTTGTCCTAAAATATCCTTTCCCAGTACAGGCTCAATAATGCTATCCAAAATATAACTTTGCCAACGTGGTTCTTCTTGGAAAAATGAAGAACGGTACGAGTGAAGAATCCAACCGAGTT
>CAYJUJ010000156.1:0-4132 GCA_964373325.1 uncultured bacterium | reverse complement strand
AAAAAAAGATGAAAGAACTCGCCAAGAAATTAAATCTTTCCCCTGTAAAAACAGCCCTTGGCATCATTAAAATTGTTAATTCAAATATGGAAAAGGCTTTGCGTGTTATTTCCATTGAAAAAGGCTATTACCCAAAAGATTTTGTCCTTGTATGCTTTGGGGGTGCTGGGGGGCTTCATGCCGCAGAGTTAACCGAATCTCTTCAGATTAAAAAAGTCTTAATACCTAAAAATCCAGGTGTTCTTTCAGCTTTCGGAATGCTTCTTTCTGATATTGTTAAAACCTATAGCCGGACACTACTTTTAACTCTTCAAAAGACGTTATCTTGGATCCCGGATCAAGTCCGGGATGACAGAAGGATTTTAGAAAAAATGGCTCGTAAAGATTTTAAAAATGAATCTTACGAAAAACTTCATTTTTTCTATTCATTAGACATGAGATATCATGGCCAGTCTTTTGAATTAGAAATTCCTTTTGAACAAAAAGACCCGCTCGAAACCTTAGAAAATAAATTTCACAAAAAACATAAAACTCTCTATGGCTATAGTCACAAAACAAAAATTGAAATCGTCAATATTCGCTTAACTGCCAAGGGAATAGTTAAAAAACCTCAACTCACCAAAAAACGCCTTTTCCCAAATAATGGTAAAGAAGCTATTATTGAAAAAAGAAAAATCTTTTTCAGTGAAAAAGTGCAAAATACTTTTGTATATAACAGAGATCAATTGATCCCCGGAGCTAGATTCCAAGGTCCAGCCCTTATTGTTGAAGAAACGGCTACAAGCATTGTGCCACCCGGCTTTTCTTGCTTTGTAAATAAACTAGAGGGACTAGAAATAACTAATAGATCCCCCGGTCAAGCCGTGGGATGACATTAATATGATGAAACTTGATCCTATAAAATTAGAAGTTTATAAAAACCTTTTTTCATCCTTGTGTGAAGAAATGGGTGTAACTCTGATGCGCTCCTCTTATTCTCCCAATATCAAAGAACGAAGAGACTTTTCTTGTGCTCTGTTTGACGAAAAAGGAAAAATGGTTGAGCAGGCTGCCCATATTCCAGTACACCTTGGTTCAACTCCCCTGTCTGTTCAAGCGGCCATTAAAGAAATAGAGTTTAAAGATGGAGATACGGTCATTTTGAATGACCCATACAAAGGGGGCACGCACCTTCCTGATATCACCATGGTTACCCCTGTTTTTATTAAAAATAAAATCGCATTTTATGTTGCTAACCGAGCCCACCATTCTGACGTGGGTGGCATTACCCCTGGCTCTATGCCCTTAGCCCAGCATATTGATGAAGAGGGTATTCGTATTTCACCCACAAAAATCATTGAAAATCACAAGCTCAATCAAAAATTTTTAAAAGAAATTTTAAAAGCGGTTCGAACACCTATTGAGCGAGAGGGGGATTTAAGAGCACAACTTGCAGCCAATAGGCTTGGAATAGAGCGGCTTCAAAACCTTGTTTCAACTTATGGGTTAAGAGAAATACATTTTTATATGAAAAGCCTTCAAGACCACACAGAAAAAATAACAAGGCAGTGTATTAAAAATATTCCAAATGGAACTTATGAATTTCATGATTATCTGGACGATGATGGTTTTAATTCCAATAAAATAAAAATTGCGTTGAAACTCACGATCAAAAATGATGAAGCTATTATTGATTTTTCTAACTCAGATCGGGAAGTAAAAGGCCCTGTTAACTCTATTTATGCGATTACTCTTTCAGCCTGTTTCTATGTGTTTCGTTGTTTATTGCCTCACAATATTTCAACCAACGATGGGGGTTTTAGACCTTTAAAGCTAATCGCCCCCGAGGGTTCTATTGTAAATGCAAAATACCCTGCTCCTGTTTCAGCTGGTAATGTTGAAACCTCTCAACGAATTGTAGATGTTCTTCTAGGAGCTTTGGCCAAAGCTATCCCTCAAAAAATACCAGCTGCAAGTGGCGGCTCCATGAATAATTTGACCATAGGGGGCCTGGATTCCCGCCTTCGCGGGAATGACACTATAAAACATTTTACCTATTATGAAACTATTGCCTGTGGCAGTGGGGCTTTGCCTTATGCTCATGGTGCAAGTGGTGTTCAAACACACATGACTAATACTTTAAATACCCCGATTGAAGCCTTAGAACATGGCTTTCCATTCCGAATCACCTCTTACTACTTAAGAAAAAATTCTGGTGGAAAGGGAAAGTTTAGAGGAGGAGATGGGGTTGTTCGAGAATATAAATTTCAATCAACCGCAACAGTAACCGTTATTTCTGATAGAAGACAACGTGCCCCCTATGGTCTCAACAATGGAAAGCCCGCCAAAGTAGGACAAAATTTTTTGAATGGCAAAAAAATTTCTGGAAAAACAAGCTTTGAAGTTAAAAAAGGAGATATATTAAGAATTGAAACCCCTGGAGGAGGAGGATGGGGCTGAGGCCAGGCCTTACAACTTTCTATACGAATATCCTGCGTCTTTTAACTTCTTTAAAAGTTCCTCTACATGATCTTGGCCTTTTGTTTCCATAGCTAACACAACTTCTGTCTCCCCCAAAGTAAGCCCTGCTGCCAATCGATCATGTTGAATCTGCAAAATATTCGCCCCTGCTTCAGAAACAATTTTTGTAACTCCATGAAGACTTCCGGGTTTATCAACCAGGGTTACTGAAATACGAAGAAGACGCCCCTCTCGACTTAAGCCTCGATCAATAATTTTTGAAAGAGTTGTTACATCAATATTTCCACCACTTAAGAGTACAACCGTTTTCCCTTTGGCATGCCCTTTCAAAGCTGCCGCCATCGAAGCAGCACCTGCTCCTTCTACAACTGTTTTTGATCGCTCTATTAAAAGAAGAATAGCTCTTGCAATTTCTTCTTCAGAAACAAGCACCACATCATCAACATATTTTTTAATAATTTCAAACATTTTAGGGCTTGCCTTTTTTACAGTAATACCCTCAGCAATGGATGGTTTTAAAACCGTTCCTTCAATTTTATTTTGGTGAAAGGCATTATACATAGAAGGCGCCGCCTCTGTTTGCACACCAATGACTTCAATTTTTGAGTTTTTTTCTTTGAGAGCAATGGCCATTCCACACATGAGCCCTCCGCCTCCAATAGGAATGAGAATTCGATCAAACTGAGATAATTTGTCTAAGATTTCTAAAGCAACTGTTCCTTGGCCTGCAATAATATCATCATCTTCAAAAGGGTGAATAAAGATAGCCCCTTTTTTTTGACAAAATTTCAAGGCCTCTTCATAAGCCTCATCATAATTTTTCCCAACCAAAACAATATTAGCCCCAAAACCCTTGGTAGATACTACTTTCACGAAGGGTGTCGATTCTGGCATAAAAATAGTACTCTCGATTCCAAGCCTTGAAGAAATGGAAGCCACCCCTTGGGCATGATTGCCAGCAGAAGCCGAAACTACACCTTTAGATTTTTCTTGGGAAGTTAGCTTCATGATGCGATGAGTTGCCCCTCTAACTTTAAAAGAACCTGTGTGCTGAAGATTTTCCATTTTAAGATAGAGAGAGGTTCCTATCATTTTTGAAAAATGGCGAGTTTCTTTAAGAGGAGTTGCAACAAGCTCTCCCGAAATCAAACGATAAGCTTCTTCAATGTCTTTGAGTGTAATCATGTTTGTTAATGTCATTTATTATTATGAGTGGATTCTTCGCTGAGATCTCCTCCCTTCCCTCGAGATGACCTTCGGTCACTCTGAATGACAGTTGCCGCCAACTGTTCCAAAACCTTTCTTTCTTCTAACTGCATTCTATACTTTAACTGAAGATTGTGCATTCTGGAAAGCTCTTTGGCAGCCTTTTCTGCTTCTTCTTTTGTTTTCAAAACCAAAACCTCAAAATCATGAAGATCCTTTAAAGCCTTTTCTTTGCCACTTGTCATTGCCTCTTTCTTCATCTTCTCAAGTAAAATAAGATTCTGTGTGGACTGCAAAGCAATGGCCTTTAAATTTTCTTCTTCATACTTAATCACCCCATAACTCATTTCATAAAGACCACGAGGTTCTTTTTTAAGCTCTTCTCGTAACTTCTCTTGATAGGTTTCTAAGCTTTTCTGTGCTTCTAGTCTGCCTTTTTGAATTTCTGTTTTCATTCCATCCAAAA
>CAYJUJ010000155.1:0-4143 GCA_964373325.1 uncultured bacterium | reverse complement strand
TCTTCCTCTTTTTGCTGCAGGAAATGACGGTGTCGATTCTGATAAAAATGGTGTTATTGATGAATCCTCTGTGTTAGCTCCTTCTGTTGCTAAAAATATTGTTTCTGTAGGAGCTAGTGAAAACATGGTCAGTGTCGGTGGTATTCAGGGCAAGTGGGGAAAAACTAGAGAAGGAGATAAAAAATGGGGCGCAGAACCTGTAAGTTCAGATGGTTTTTCAGATAATGAAAACGGTATTGCTGCCTTTAGTGGTCGTGGGCCCACATCCGATGGAAGGTTAAAACCTGATATTGTTGCTCCTGGAACAAATGTCTTGTCATTAAGATCCTCTGATCCAAATGCTGAAACATTGTGGGGAGAGTATGATAGTCATTATTTATGGAGTGGTGGTACCTCTATGGCCACACCCCTAACCGCAGGTGCGGGAGCTCTTGTCCGGCAGTATTATCAAGGAGTTAAAAAGCTAAATTTTATTTCAGCAGCACTTCTTAAGGCAACAATGCTTAATGGTGCTTTCGATATGTACCCCGGACAATTTGGAGATATCGACAAAAAAGAAATCCCCAAAATGCGCCCTAATGTTCAAGAAGGCTGGGGGCGAGTAGATATTGATGGAACACTTCTTTCTCAGTTTTATCATGACGATTCTATTGTAGGTGTGGGAAAGGGAGAAGAGGTTACTTATAAGCTCAAAACATTAAGTGAGCAGCCTTTAAAAATAACGCTTGCTTATACTGATTATCCCGCTGCTCCAGAGGCTTCTAAAACTTTGGTAAATGATATTGATCTTGTCGTTATCGATCCAGAAGGACGTAGTTTCTATCCAAATGGAAGCATGGGTCCTGACAGAGTGAACAATATTGAAACCGTTGATGTTTTAAAACCTTTAGTTGGAGTTTATCAAGTTAAGGTTAAGGGATTTAATATTCCTCAAGGCAAACGTGGCAAACAACCCTATGCACTTGTGGTTTCAGGAGATTTTCAGAAGATGTCTATTCAGAAACTGAAACACAGATAACAAAGGGTTTAGCGGCGCTTTTTCCTGTATTAAACCCTAAAACGGGTGTTGATACGCTACTCATGACAATGGGGTATGTTGTACCTTGAGTCCCCATGATATTGCGTCTGTGAATGATTTCATTGAGTTCTTTGGAAGCATCTTCCCATCCAGTTGGGCTTTCTGCACACATGACACCCACGTTTTTAGGCGCACCTGCTATTTTTCGAGTTTCTTGTTTCTCAGCTGCGTAAGTGTTTGTAAAAACAAAAGATAACATCAATAAACAAAGGGTTATTTTATGTTTCATAGTAGTTTCTCCTCTATATTTGTCTTTTCGGCAATAAACTCAGTTACTTAAGTTTTACTTCCACATCTAGAAGAGATTGGTTCTGAAAGTGTAGATTTCTGGAACTACGGTGTTGTTAATATAAATTTCGTAATTATATTTTGTATCTTTCTGAAGAGCATCTAGTTTTATTTTGTGGAGATCTTTATTTTCAAGCGATTCCTTAATAAATGTCAGATTTTTTGGTTTTCCATATTTGATTTTAAGAGGTGCTGGTTGTGTGAGGTAAATTTCTATAAGAGCATAGTCATAAGAAACTTGAGATACAACGGGGGAGCGCAAAAGAACCGTAGGTTTTTTTTGTTTTTGAAGATCTTTGGTGCTCAAGGTTAAAATTGGAGATGCCATCTTACTTCCATCGCTTCTAATAACAACTTTAAAATAATATGTTTTCTGTGGGGTCAAGTCTTTAAAACTAATCTCATGAGTTACATCAGAAAGAATAAGTGCTTTTGAAAGATTTAAATCATGTGGGTCAGTACCATAAAAAATCTCTGCTGTGACTGGAATAGAGGTAGACCAAGAAAGAGTTGCAGTTTGATTGTCACTCCATTTGAGGGTTGGAGTCGTCGTAAATTGAGGCAATAATTTACTAACACTCATTTTTGTTTTAAAGCTTGAAATGGGATCAACATTTTTGATCCCTTTTTCATTTTCCGTTGTGACTCGAAAGAAATATTCTGTATTAGGAGTTAGATCTGTTAGTTTTATTTTATGAAGATGACTTAAAGGAGATTTTACAACAAGGCTTAAATCTTTTTTATCACGACCATAATGAAGGAGTGCTTTTGTCAGCTCCTCTGTTTGTATTTCAACAATGACTTGATTTTCTTCAACACTTGTAACAACGGGGCCTGGTTGGTAATGAAAAGGTAGTGCTATATTTGTCATTCCGAGGAGCGCTACAAATGCGACGAAGTAATCCCATCGCGAAGCGATGAGATCGCCACGCTTCGATCGCGATGACATGACTTTGCAATGACAAAATGAAAACTTCATATTATCCTCATATCAAATGTTTAAACTTAATACCTCTATTCTACTGGATCATTTGACATGGCCACAAGTAGAAAAAAAAATAAAACAGGGCTGGCGCAGTGTGGTTATAGGGGTAGGTTCTATAGAGCAGCACGGCCCTCATTTGCCTCTTTTTACCGATGCCTTCTGTGGTGATGTTATTGGTAATGAAGTGGCAAGACGCATTAAAAAGGCCTTTCAGGCACCTACTATTCGAGTTGGATGTTCCAAAGCCCATATGGACTTTCCAGGCACAATGACGCTTTCCCATGAAACCTTGCAAAAGCTAATTGAAGAATACTGTGAAAGTTTGGCCCATCATGGTTTTCAAAATATGATTCTCATTCCTACTCATGGAGGCAATTTTCAGCCTATCAGGGATATGTTGCCTCATCTTCAGAAGAATTTGTCTCCTTCGCAAGTGATTGCTTATACTGATTTTGAAGAGCTTATGGCTACTTTTCACAAGGCTAATCAGAGATTTCACGTTTCTCAAGAAGATGCAGGTCTTCATTCTGGTGAAATTGAAACCTCTATTATGCTCTACATTGCAAAAGAATGGGTGCAAAAGGATAAAATTCAAAAGGGAAATCTTGGAAATTTTAGTGTTGAGGAAATTTACAAGCAAGGAACAAAAAAACTTTCTTCTAATGGTGTTCTTGGGAATCCACTTTCTGCCTCGGCAATTAAAGGTAAAGTATATTTAGAGGCTTATATTCAGGCGGCTTTCAATTTTGTAAAAAAAGAACTCAAAAAATAAAAAAGCGGCGTTGTAAAACAACGCCGCTTTTATCGTCATCCACCGCATAGGCGGAGATCTTATTACTTTCCTTCTTGAACTTCTGGTGTTTCTTCTTCTAAGTTATCTTCTTCATCTTTAGCATCAGATTCTTTTTTATTGAGCTTATAAGAAGTAATCCATTGTCCTTTTGGAGTTCTATATTCAATCCATTTTTCGCCATTAGCTCTTCTGTCATATTGCCCAGGAAGCCAAGTAAGGATTTGACCATTTTGTTGTCCATCAGATGTGTCTCGAACGACTAACACTTTCCAACGCCATCCTTTCCATGTTTCAAGGCTTCTTTCAGTAGAAACACGAACATTATCCAAAATCAAAGGTGGGGTTCCATCAACGTGAAGACGAACAACATAATACCAACCACTTCTTGAATCATCGTCACCAAAATCCCAGTTTTCCCAACCTTCAGTGACATTATTTTCCATGGGTACCCAGGTAACCCACTGTTCTTCAGCATTGCGAACAACAAGTCTTTCAACTTGTTTTCCGCCTTTTACTTCCCACTTTTCAAGTCTGCCACGATAACCTGAGACAAAAGTGCCATCATCATGACGGGCTACCCAAGAACTTTGTTGAGTTTCATCATTCCAACTTTCCAGTGTTAATTTCCCCCAACGTACAAATTCTCCATCGTCATTTCTTTCTGCAAATACAAGACCTTTGGTACGCCACTTCTCAAGACGGTCACCCGCATTCGAGAGTGTAGGAAAAACAAAAAGCACTGCCAACACTAGGTAAGCAAGTCTTTTGAACATCATAACTACCTCCTTCTTTTTACTTTCTTTAATTAAGAAATCTCCCATAACTAGCAGGTTTTAATATAGAGTGGTGAGAGGGATGTCAAGGGCTTAAACATAAATTGTAAGAGTTTTTGTGCTTCAAAAAGTAATTGTAAATTAATAACTTATGTTAATATTGCATATTTCTTGATCATTTTTATTTGTTTTCTCCTGCAGAGTAAACTCTAACTTATTGAAATCT
>CAYJUJ010000154.1:0-4157 GCA_964373325.1 uncultured bacterium | reverse complement strand
GGGGTTTCGCTCGATTTCTTCTGCTTTTTTAATGGAGTAGCGGACAAGATATTTGAAGGTTTTACTGCGTGAAGCACCGCTTAGAATTGTTTTTAAATCTTCATAAACGGTATCATCATTAACAAGGGCTCCTAGCGTTCCTTTGCCTCTGTTAATTTTCCAAGAAATTTGTTTCATTTCTTTACTCATATCTGCAAATTCATTGAGCGTTGTATTGAAATTATTTTTTGATTTTTCATCGTAGATCATGCTGTTTAATATACCTTTTCCCTGGCGAATTTCTGTTGTGATAGCTGCTATGTTGCTTGTAATCGTGCCAAGATCATCAAAAATATTAACCGTTTTTCCGCTTTTTTTATAACTTTCTAATTTTTCATCTATAAAAGAAATAATGTTATCTACTTTCTGAAGAATACTTCCAGCTTTGCTGAGGTAATCTGTAAGTTCTTTGGAAGATTCACTCATGATCCAGCCATGAGGTTCAATCATCGGCTGAGTGGGAGTTCCAAAGGAAACTTCAATATACTTATCTCCTAAAACACCAATGGTGTTAATAGAAGCTTTTGAGTCAGCTCGAATGTATTCTCTTTTTGAAGCTTCTAAACCTAGCTCAACAATAACATATTTTCTTTCTCCAGGTTCTTGAGAGAAAAAGATATTTTTTACCGTTCCAATATTGTAACCTGCAAGGCGTACTGATGAGCCTTTTTGGAGACCTAGAATGTTTGAGAATTTACAAAAAAGTGTATATTCACTTTGGAAAAATAGTTTGTCACTTCCCACAAGAAGAATCATCATGCACGTGAGAAGTATTCCCAAGAACACAAAAAAGCCAACTTTAATGTCAGTAAGTCTTTCTTTCATTAGAAGAATTTTTCCCCTGTTATAAAGGCCCTTACAGTCTCATTATCGGTATTTTTTATATTTTCTTTCGTATCTTCGACAATAATTTTTCCTTGATAAACCATGGCGATACGATCAGTGATAGCAAAAGTGCTTTCCATATCATGGGTTACGATAATACAGGTGATGTTGCTACCCTTATTCAAATCAACAATAACCTCATTGATTTTTCTTGTATTGTAGGGATCAAGGCCGGTTGTTGGTTCATCAAAGAGGATTACTTCTGGTTCTAAGATGGTAGCACGAGCTAATCCAACTCTTTTTTTCATACCACCACTTAAATCAGAGGGATAAATATTTTCTTTACCTTTAAGCCCTACAAGTTCTAGTTCAAGACCTATCTTTTTAATAATTTCTTCTTCTGTGAAGGTCGTGTGTTCTCTCAAAGGATAAGCTAGGTTTTCAAAAACAGTGAGCGAATCAAAAAGGGCGCCTCCTTGAAAAAGCATTCCAATTCTTTTGCGAACTGGAATATATTCTTTTTCAGAAAGATGGGTAATATCTTGGGAGTCAAAAATAATTTGTCCTTCATCGGGTTGATTCAGACCAATCAAATGCTTTAGCATAACACTTTTTCCTGCTCCTGAACCACCGATAATAGTAAGAACCTCTCCACGTTTAACAGTGAGGTTCGCACCATTGTAAACAATATTATTTCCAAAGTGCTTATGGAGATTATGTACCTCGATAATATTTTCTGATTTAGTTTGAATAGTATTCATAAACTTAAAAATAATTTTGTGAGGAAAAAGTCTGCAATGAGTATTGTAATTGCAGAAAGTACAACGGATTGTGTTGTTGAAATACCAACACCGTGTGTGCCCCCGCCAGTTGTTAAGCCCTTGTAACAACCAATGATTGAAATAATAATGGCAAAGAAAAATGTTTTTCCAAGACCAGCAAAATAATCCTTAAGAAGGATGGTTTCAATAATTTTATTGTAATAGTACTGGGGGGTTAGGTGAAGCTCCGTATAGCATATAATCATACCCCCAATAAGACCAATGAGAATTCCAAAAACAGTGAGTACGGGAAGTGAAATAAGGGTTCCAAGAACTCTAGGGATAACAATTTTTTTGATAGGGCTTGTTCCTAAAGCACGAATAGCATCGATTTGCTCTGTCACCTTCATAGAGCCCACCTCTGCTGCGATTCCATCCCCAACTCTGGCGGCTACCATAAGGCTTGTAAAAACAGGCCCTAATTCTCGAATAAAAGAAAGAGCAATAACTTTTGGTACATAGAGTTGCCCACCAAATTTCTCTAAACCATAGGCGAACTGAAGGGCAATAACCATGCCTGTTGAAAGACAAGTGACTGCTACCAAGGGAAGGGATTCATTACCAATGGCATACACTTGATCCAGTGTTAAAGAGACATAACGCGGACGGGTAAAGGTATCAAGAATGGATTTAAAGGATAAACGTCCCAATCCCCCTAGGAACTCAAGAAGGTCAGTAACTACTTTTCCAAATCTTTCAAAAAATGCTTCAACCATTTTTACAAGCCTTTAAATGAATGAACGAGAGTTTCAAAATCTTTTACATTTGTATTGTATTGTTCTTTTTTTGCTGAATATGTAAAATCATAGATGCAAAAATTTTTTCTTAAAACATACATATTCATTTTTACTGCAACGCCATCTAATTTTCCTATCGCTATTGTGTGGAGTGATTTTCTTGAAGCCAAGGTTACATCTTCTTCGGTCATAATTTCTAAATCATCAACTCCTCTTAATAAATTCTGTGTCAAAATAGAAAGGGGGGTCGAATTATATTTTTCACATAAGGAGTTAATAAAAATAGTGGCTCCTGTCTTTTGGGACAAATGCGCAGCATCTGCCTTTGTGTTTTCAATTTTTGTCCAATAAGATGGTAAACGATCCAAGCTGTAATTCTCGCTTTTTTTCTCTTCAACATTGATGCCCATAGAGGCGCATCCTGCTATGAAGAATAAAATGATAGTTAATAAATGGTACATACAAAAACCTTCTTATGTTGTATCGGCTTAATCATTTCAATACTTTATTTAACATTTAAGAAAAAATCTCAGCGAGACTTGCTATTTTACCCCTGGTGTTGGGTAAAATAGCTTCGAAGTCAAAAAAATGACGACCACGAGTCGTCATCCAGAGCACTAGGTGTCACTGAATGATTTTTTAGTTTCACAAAAATCATTCAGTAACTACAAGCATTTGGGAGTTAACATAGTTCATCTTTGTGCATACAGAAGGGCGTGGGATCCATATTCTGGATTTTGTAGAACGTCGTCTGTTTGACACTGCCTCTTTAAAATGATTGGGAAATTTTCCTGGCATGCTTCTTGCTCAAGCTAATAGGTAGAGGGGGAAACATGAGCCTTTTACTTGCTAAATATAAAAAGAAGCCAAAATCATTAAGTTCTAGGGAGAGAAGTGAACTTATTAAAGAATATACACCACTTATTAAGTTTGTTGCTAAAAAGATTGCTATGAGGTTACCAGCTAATATTGAATTGGATGATTTAGTGAGTGCTGGGGTGATAGGGCTTATGGATGCCATTGAGAAATATGATCCAACAAGGGATAATCAATTTAAAACATATGCCGAATTTAGAGTTCGAGGTGCTATACTCGATGAACTTCGATCACAAGATTGGGTACCTCGCTCAATACGTGAAAAATCAAAAATGTTAGAAAAGGCATTTGTAAAAGCTGAACGAAAATTAGGAAGAACTGCTACCAATAAAGAAGTTGCTAAAGAGTTAGGAATTAATTTGGATGAATTTCATGATCTTCTTTCTCAGACTAAATCAGTATCCCTACTTAATATTGATGCTGTTTCTGATTTTTCTCAAACGGACAAGAAGAGTTTTTTAAGTCTTCTTGAAACTACTCAATCAGAAGATCCATTTGTGAAGTTAAACATGAAGTCTTTAAAAAGTGTTGTTAGTACTGCAATAGAGGAATTGCCAGAAAAACAAAGGCTTGTTTTAGCCCTTTATTACTATGAAGATTTAAATCTCAAGGAAATTGGGGATGTTTTAGAGGTTACTGAATCAAGGGTTTCACAACTTCACACACAGGCTATTATCAGACTTAAAAGTAAGCTTAAGAAAACTTTCAAATTGACGTAAAAATAGGTGACAGACTCCCATTAAATAGGCAATTAATTGCCTATTAATGGGAGTCTGTAATGGGAGTCTGTCACCTAAACTTTGTTCACCTAAACTTTGTTCATGAAACGCCGATAAGTGAAGTACATGACAAATCATAC
>CAYJUJ010000153.1:0-4180 GCA_964373325.1 uncultured bacterium | reverse complement strand
GGCTGCGGTATTTGTTTTACAAAGATTTCAGAAAAGGACCAAAAATTTCTTCACAATTTTGTAACTGCTATTTCTTAGGCCCTCGATATAATAAAACTTAACATACACTTGTCAGGTTTATTTCTCTTCTCTATAGTGAGGTACTAGACATGAAGGTTCGGTTTTTAGATATCAATGCTCAATACCAAGCTCTTAAGCAAGAAATTAACCATGCGGTTTTAAGCGTCTTAGAGTCAGGACAATTTATTCTAGGGCCCGAAGTTTCTTCTTTTGAAAAGGTTTTTGCAGATTATGCTGGCTCATCTTACGCTGTTGGTGTTGCTTCAGGAACAGATGCTTTAGAACTCTCTCTTTCTGCCCTTGATATTAAGGGGGGTGACGAAGTTATCACAACACCTTTTACTTACGTTGCAACTACAGAGGCTATCCACCATGCAGGGGCTAAAATTGTATTCTCCGAAATTGAAGAAGATACCTACAATCTTGATCCAAAAAAAATGGAAGATAAAATCACATCAAAAACGAAAGCTATTCTACCGGTTCATCTTTTTGGCCAATCTTGCAACATGACGGCACTTTCTAAGATTGCAAAAAAATATAACCTGAAAATTATTGAAGATGCTGCTCAAGCAGTTGGCGCTAGTTGGGATGCCTATTCTATTGGCCACTTCTCAAGCCTCGCATGCTATAGTTTTTATCCTACAAAAAACCTGGGTGCTTGTGGAGATGCAGGAATCATTACAACAAACGATAAAAATCTTTATGAAAAAATATTAAAGCTTCGCTACCATGGCAGATCTCCCACCAAAAACTATGAGTATATTATGAGGGGGCGAAATTCACGCCTAGACAGTCTTCAGGCGGCCATTCTTCAGGTAAAACTGAAATATTTGACTCAGTGGAATAAATCGCGCCGCGAAAAGGCGAAAAAATATGATAAATTACTTAAAGATCTTTCTTATGTAAAAACGCCTTATGTAGATCGGGAAACTTACCATGTGTATCATGCTTACAGTATGAGAGCTGAAAAAAGAGATCAACTTAAAGAATTTTTAGAGAATAAAAATATTGATACAGCTATTTATTATCCGCTACCCTTACATCTTCAACCACTGTATCAAAACCTAGGATATGAAAAAGGAGATTTTCCAATTTCAGAAAAAGTAAGTCAGGAAGTCTTAGCTCTTCCTATGTATCCAGAGCTTGAGGATGAACACATAGAATATGTTTCATCTACGATCAAAGCCTTTTATAAATCAGCCGGATGAAGCTGCCCCACCCTTTTTGTCACCCTTCGTTTTAGCAGCCAAAACTAATGTTGATTGATATTCAACAGGTGGTGGAAATGGTGGAAAATAATTTGGCTTTTTTCCTGCAAATGAAGGTATTTTTGGATTTCCGAACGGACAAGGACCTTTATCTTGAATCACTTGTGCCACTGGTGGTTTGATCCATGGGAATGGCCATCCAGGACGTGGGAAAAAGTCTGCATATGCTTTTCCATCTGGTGGATCCTGTGGAATCGAAATGATTTTTGCAGTTTTGATGATTAAGACCGAAGAGCCAAGGAAAAGAAGTCCAAGAAAAAATACCTTTACAGCTTTCATAGTTCCTCCTTATAAAATAGTGAGTTTTCTATGTTGGGCTGAAGATATAACATATGTTAATAATTTTTGTCTACTATTATTTTTAAGAAGCTGTTAGTTTAAAAAACGGGGTTTTTGTGAAAAATACTATTCAAAAAATTCTAGTCCGCCTACCCAATCCTGTTGGTGATACGGTGATGGCAACACCCCTCTTGCGTGCCATTCGAAAAAATGCTCCTCAATCAGAAATTGTTCTCTTGGGACATAGTCGTTTTCGAGATCTTCTTGAAGGGCTACCCTGGTACGATCGATTTATTGAGATCTCTGGTAGCATTTGGAAACAAGGATTAGAATTAAGAAAAGAAAGATTTGACGTTGCCTTTCTATGCCCTAATACGCGCTCATCTGCTCTCATGTCAAGTCTAGCAGGGGTTGGGCGCTCTATTGGTTTTGGTCGTCATGGGCGCTCCCTATTACTCACAGACCCTCTTTCTGTTGCACCCGAATATTTTTACAAAAAAATCTACACTCTCCCAATGCATCTATATTATGCTAAACTTCTTGAACCACTCAATTGGAATTGTGCTGATTTATCAACAGAGCTTACCTTAAACTCTCATGATGAAAAAACCGTAAATCAATTTTTTCAAAAACATCATCTTATTCATCAAAAAACAGTTATTTTTGTGCCCATTGCTGGATTTGGTCATGCTAAACTTTGGGTTCCCGAAAGATGGGTTGAGCTTGGCTTTGAACTTTACAAAAAATATAACTTAAGAACACTTGCCATCAGTGGTCCTGGAGAAGAAGAATTATTATTAAAACTTGAATCACTCTCTAAAAATGCCATCATCACAACGGCTCGAATAAAAATGACTTTGGGACTCTTAAAATCTCTTATGCATAAATCAAAAATAACAGTATCAACGGATTCTGGACCCAGCCATGTAAGTACGGCGTTTGGAATCCCAACCATTGTTCTTATGGGCCCTAATCACCCGGGATTATCAGAGACAGGACACTCTTATAGGAAAGTAATTCATGAAAAACTTGAATGCTCACCCTGTCATAAAAAGGCCTGTCCTCTTGGCCATCATAAATGTATGAAAGAAATTACAGTTGAAAAAGTGCTATCAAAAATACAAGATTTACTTATCTCCTGAAAAATCGTCCTCTCAATCTTTCTTTACCTCTTTCCTCTTTTTTACCCCTATTGTCTACTTCCCTACTTTCAATATTTGTTATTCTAAATATTGCTAAGAAATGTGAGAGCGCCTGGTCAAAAACATCTCTTATTTCAATTTGAGAGGATGAAAGAGATACCATGCCATCAGGATGAACAATGACTTCTTGAGCATCTTTTTTAGGAGTTGGGGGCGGTGCTCCTCTCAGCTCTTTTTTTTGAACATGCTGCATAGCCGCTTCTGTGTGAATCTCAATCAGCAAAAATAAAATCTGTCTGTATAAAAAATGAAAGATTTTAAGAAAAAGAGGCTCTTGTTCAAGCATTATGAGAAGCTTTAAAGTTTTACATAAAAAGGGTTGCACTACTTCTGCTGAAATTTCACGAGTTCCAGGCTCTCCTAGAATGTATAAAACACGTTCAATTTTAGCAAACTCTTCTTGCACTTCTGGTGACCCTGCTGCCATCGTTTCATTTCTAATATGGTAAAAATCCTCTGCAATAGTTCTTGCTAAACTTTTAATACGGTAAGTGTTTTCCAAATGAGACAACTTGCTAAGACGAGCAACCGTTAGCTCTATTTTTTGCCATTCTGTTTCAAAATAAGTTGCTCTTAAAAAACTTGCGAATCTCGACATCTTACGTAGATGCGTCAGAGCTTGAGTTTTCCCCTCTCTTTGTTGAAGATACGTATTGAGAGCATCTCTCAGTATGTGCAAAAAATCTGTTAATTCCTGTCGAGAAAGATTTTCTCGTGTTACTCTCTCAAGTGTGGTTTTAATCCGAGATTCTTCAATGGAAGTTTTAGAAAACTCATCCAATAGACGTGTTGCACACTCCCTAATGTCAGAGTTTGTCAAAAAATGCTCAAGGGTTTTAAGATTGCCAAGGGTTAATTCAATTCGAGCTATTTCAGATCTTAACCCTAATTCTTCAAAGGATGGGGCAGCGGATACACGCCCTGGCAAAAAAATGAAAAGATAGAAGAAAAAAATAGACAAACTAAAAAAACTGTATTTCACAGATGGGCAAGTTCATAGCAAAAAAAATGCCCATTTTCAAGAAAAGGTGAAGTCAGATGCCACGGGCCAATTAACACCCGAACTTGGGCAACTCCATGACACCATTGCATTTTTCTCAAAGCCCATCTTAGAAAGCAAGCAGTTTTTGACCCAAAAATACGTTATTGAAGGGGTTTCCGTTGCAAAAATTGCAAAACTGACAGGACACAGTGATTGTTACGTCTATGCTTCATTAAAAAAATTTGGCATCCTTCTCCGTTCAAAAAAGAGTTAGCATCGTTTTGGTTTGCCCATAGTAGTTATTGTCACAGAAGACAATTACCGTCGAAATTCTTTCAGGATGAAATGTGCTTTTGGCACATTTCACTTCGAGCCCCGAAGGGGCGAGG
>CAYJUJ010000152.1:720-4227 GCA_964373325.1 uncultured bacterium | reverse complement strand
GCACATCACCAAGTTCGGGATATTTTTTTCGCCCACCCCTCTGTGTCAATTTAATCCATGAAATTTCACAATTTCCTCTGATTTTTCCTGCCACATGGGTGGAAATTTTTGAACACAACCTTCGCAACATTGGTTAAATACCAGCTTTTTGCCATTAAATTTTTTATTATTTCCATTGTAAATAACTATGTTTGTCCATTTTTCAAGATCTTCTTTTTTCATCGAAGAACCTGACACCGCACAAATCTGATTGTTAACAATGACCGTATCTCCTTTAATTTTATATGGGGCTTTTTCTCCAATAGAAACTGTATCAGTTACTATACCTTGATTTATATTTGAGAAATTTTGTTCGTTGGACTTCTTGGTGCATGCTGTAGCAAGGATTAGCATCAAGAGAATTAAAGAAAATATGGTATTAAGTTTTGGCATTTATCACTGCTTTGTTGCTTTCACAGCAAGAGGAATTGTTCGAAGAACCCCCCCATCTATATATTGTACCCACAGTCTGTAATTTCCTGGTTCTGGAAAAACAACGTGAATCATAAGGGTGGTAGGCTCTGGATGATGACCACCATCATGATCTCCATGTCCACCATGTTCAACAGGATGAGCATGAATGAGAGCATCTCCATCTTCTAAAACTCCTATAACATGAGCTTTGGCTCCTAAGAAAGGAGTTATTTCTGGGGTGGTTCCATCATTTCTAGAAATGGTGAGGGTGGGCATAGCCATCTGCCCTGCTATAAACTTAGTTTTCGATAGTGTTACAACAGAGTTGCCATCATTGCCACTTCTTGTTGGTGGTAAAAGTGGAGGTGTTGTATTTTTAGGCGCACCCCCAACAACTTGGAGTTTCATATTTGTTGTAAATTCTAATTTTTCTGGTGTTGATTCTTCTCTATTTTGAACAAGAAGGGTTCCTTGAGCCCATACCCAGTAATTCCCATTTCTAGGGAGAGTTGTTGTGACGACCCATCGGTTTTTTTCTACATTAAATTCAGGATGTTCATGTCTGAACTCTATAAGAGCCTCATCGAAAATAAACATATGAAGCTTTTTTTCATGAACAACTTCAAGATCTCCATCTCTGATTACTTTTTCTCTTTCGGTATCCACCATCTGAAAACTAACGTTGACCTCTCCTGCTTGTACAGGTTCTGTGCTATCACTTTCTAGAACCACGCGAGGTTCATCTCCCCCATGGGCTAGTACAAAAGTGGGAAGAGCCAATACAATTAACATGAAAACACTTATGACCTTCATTTTTCCTCCTTTTTCTTTTGACAGCCAGTTTGAGCGCCAACCATTCTTAGTAAATCCCAATGGTTGGCGCTCAAACTGGCTGTCAATTTGGTTATTCAACATTTTCATAAACTCCACTTCGAGTCAGTCGTGCTAGCTTTCCTTCTGCTATCAGATAAGCATGAATACTAGCCAAACGTTTTGCTTCAAAATTTAGCATGTCATTTTCTGTATCAATGATTTCAGTGGTAACCGAACTTTCTCCTGTCATAAGCCGCTCGAGAAGACGCGCGTGCCGTTTTTGTACTGTTTCAAGCGATGCACTTTGAGTTCTAAAAGTTTCTAGAGCTCGGGCGTGTTCTGAAACAATTTGCACAGCCCTTATTTCAATAATGGAATCCATTTCTTCTACCATTTTTTTAATTTCACCTGTTTTTTCTTGTGAGATCTCAATTTGAGTAAAAGTAGAAGCGCCAATAGCCGCATCAGCGCTTGGATTAAAAATTTCATATTTTTTTACTTTTGTTGCAAGGCGGCTTGCCTCCACCAAATCTCGAAGTGTTGCAAGTTCTAAAGAACTAGATTTAGCTTTTACAATAAAATCTCGGAGTTGTAATTGGGAGGCTTTAGAAAGATCGGGAAGCACAAGTTCAGCTAATTCTTTAATGCCATTGCTTGGAGGAATTGCAACTGCGTGAGAGATCTCAGCTAATTGTTCTGCGAGCAACCATTTTAATTCCGATTGGTCTTGCTTTAAAGCTTCAATGGACAATCCAAACTCAGAACTACTCCCCTCGGGTAACAAAAACTCTTCTTCTAAAGTTTTAACAGCTTTTTGATTAGCAGTTCTCATTTCAATATGTTTACCAAGAGTTGTAAGTAGCGCTTTGTTTTGATGAATTAAGTAATAAAGATTTTGAGCAGCATTCATTTCATTAAAACGAAGGGTCGTTAGGGATTTTTTTTGAGCCGCATAAAGCACCTTAGATTCCTCTAACTCATACCAATTACTAGGAAATACAAATGGCAATAAATCTCCAGCCATTTCCACAAGCCCAATGGGCCCTTCAAAAAAAGAAATAAGAAGCCCTTTCATATTAATGTGAGGAGTTAGATTTCTGGCAGCTAATTCAATATTTTTTCGAGCCACTCGTGCCCGATAAGTTTCAAGCTGGGCTGTGTAATTATAGAAACGAGTTCTTCCCATAATTTCATCAAGGGTATAAATGTGAGGAGTGCCCGATTCTTCTACTATTTCAGGTAATGAATTATTTTTTGCAATGTCTAAAGAAAGAATGAGGTTTTGTGTATTTAAATCTTTTACTTTAAGGTGAATTTCACTACCATTCAAGCATGCTTTAATGGTTTCGTTAGAGGCACAAGAACCGTCGAAGTTAAGTTTTACTTCATCCGGACCAACTAATAAAGTTCTTAAATAAAGTTTATCTTTTCTTAGACGAAGAGAAATCGTTTGTCCTTGATCACTTGCTTTTGTTCTAAAAAGTTTAAATTCAAGTTTTTGATCATCTGTAAAGTTAGGAACTTCACAAACAACTTGAGATCTTCCTTCTTGAGTGAGAAGCCACCCTTGATAGCGTCCTTGAACGTTGGGCAAATCTTTTGGACAAGCAGTTAGAAAAAGAAGTGATAAAGTGAGTAATAAATTTTTAAATTTCATTTCAATATTGACAGGTACCCCAGTGGGGTATATCTGTCAAGATAGAATGCAGATAGAGAAAAAAAGTTGTACCTCTTGTGGTGAAGAAAAAAATATTCATCCTGATCATAGTTCAGAGCTTGCTCGTTTAACTCGCATTCAAGGACAAGTACAAGGAATAGTGCGAATGATTACTGAGCGGCGTTATTGTCCAGACATTCTCATTCAACTTCGAGCTGTACAATCAGCTTTGAAATCAGTAGAAGGAGCTATTTTGAAAAAACACATGCATGATTGTGTGAAACAAGCTATGGATTCAAGAAATGAAGAAGAAATTAAACAAAAAGTTGATGAGCTCATAGCACTTTTTGTAAGGGGTTGAAAATGCAGTTTCGTTTTTTAATATGGTTTTTAGGGTTTGCCTTCATAAGCCTTCACACGGTTTATGCCAATGAATACAGTGATTTAACGCTCGAAGTGAGACCAAAAGCAAGTTTTAAAGTTCTTCTTCCAGAAACTCTTGTGAAATATGAGTTTGAGTGGGGAGAACCTGCACTAGCAGAACCTGTCGTAGCTGATTTTCGATTTGATCCAAATAGAGTCGA
>CAYJUJ010000152.1:0-710 GCA_964373325.1 uncultured bacterium | reverse complement strand
GAGTCGAATTTTACCGTGTTTTTATAGATAGGGTTTTTCTAAAGAGGGGTTCTTCATTTTTGTTCATAGGGGAGAGAAAACTTCCGCTCACTTGTGTTTTTATTCATGGTCAAGATCATCGTTTTAGCGGTAAAGATGATCCCCTTTTTCCAGACTTACTTTTAAAAGTTTATCTTGTAGCAAATGATTTTTCTTGCACTGGGCCTCTTAATCCTGGTTGGCCTTCTAATGGTGGGAAAATGGAAACTTGGCATACTTATCTTTATTATGAGGTGAGGGATCCAACTATTATGCTGCCAGTAGAAATAAAGCTTCGCGATTTTTGGAATGAATATTCAGCTATTCTTTTTGAGAAAGGAGACTAAAGCATGGTATTGAAAAAAATTTTTCTTCTCTTAGTTTTTTGTCTCTTCTTTGTAGAGCCAGCATTTGCATCAGCTGCCTGGAACCCGCTGCCGCCTGAAAAATTTCAATTTGGAAAAATGGGTAAAAAATATGAGGAAGCACAAATTCTTCTTTTCGCCTTTGATTACGGTCATGCCCTTGTTTATGAAAAACTCCTTCTTCGAAAAGGAAAGCCTTTAGAGAATCCAAAACAGTTTGAAAAAGAAATATTAGATGCAATTCAGAAGATTTTGAAAAAACGATCCGCGAGGACCAAGCAAGATGAAGCAGATCTCGCTCCAAATTATGTGGCTCAATTTTCTTTT
>CAYJUJ010000151.1:0-4252 GCA_964373325.1 uncultured bacterium | reverse complement strand
CACGCGGTAACACATGAAAGTGGTCCGCTTCTTATTTTAGCTGGTGCTGGAAGTGGAAAAACCCGCGTTATCACTTACCGAATTGCATACCTCATTCAAGAAAAAAAAATATCACCTTTTAATATTCTTACCCTTACCTTTACAAACAAAGCGGCTGATGAAATTAAAAATAGAGTTTCTCGCTTAATCAATAAAAATGTAGATCGACTTTGGATTGGAACATTCCACAGCATTTGCACAAGAATCTTGAGAGTCCACGCTGAAGCATTAGGATACACCCCTCAATTCACCATTTTTGATGACCAAGACTCACTTTCTCTTGTTAAAAACTGCCTCTCAGAGCTTAACATTGATGAAACAACAACACACCCCAGGGCCATTCAAGCTCATATTGATAAAGCTAAAAACCTGTGCCTTTTACCAGATGATTATGAATCTCGAAACTTAAATTATTTTGAAAAAAAGGTAGCCTCTGTCTATCAGCTTTATCAAAAAGAACTCAAAAAAAATAATGCCATGGATTTTGGAGATCTTCTTCTTATGGCGGTGCGGCTCTTTAACCAATATCCTATGGTGCTTTCAGAATATCAGGATGTTTTTAAATATGTACTCATAGACGAATATCAAGACACTAACAAAGTCCAATATCTTTTTGCGACTCAAATTGCCAATGCCCATAAAAATATTTGTGTTGTAGGAGATGAAGATCAATCCATCTATAAATGGCGGGGGGCTGATATTAATAATATTCTGGATTTTGAAAAAGACTACCCTGGGGCCAAAGTTGTTAAACTAGAACAAAATTATCGCTCCACAAAAAATATTATCGAGGCCGCTAAACACATGATAACCAACAATCAAGATAGGCATGAAAAAGCATTGTGGACTGATAATCAAGCAGGGGACCCTATTCACCTTTGGGTTGTTGATGATGAATACACAGAGGCTGAATTTATTATCCAAGAAATCAAAAAACTTGTGTCTTCAGACCATTATAACTATAACGATTGTGCTATATTTTATAGGGTGAACGCCCTATCTCGGGTGTTAGAAGATGTTTTAAGAAAACATAACATCGCCTATCAAGTATTTGGGGGATTTCGCTTTTATGAAAGAAAGGAAATTAAAGATTTACTTGCTTACTTAAAGCTTGTTATAAACCCCCATGATTCTGTAAGCTTTGTAAGGGTTATTAATGTTCCACCAAGAAAGTTTGGAAAATCAAGCCTTGATAAATTAACAACCCTAGCTCAAAACAAAAACTATTCTCTATTCAATGCCGCAAAAACATTGGTTGAAACAGAGGTTTTACCTAAAACCCAAAGAAAAAATCTAAAAGATTTTTTAACCCTCATTGAAAATCTAAAAGAAGAAACAAACACAACATCACCTTCAGAAATGCTTAAAAAAATATGTGAAAAAATAAAATACATAGAAATGCTGAAGCTTGAAAAAACACCACAAGCACAGTCCAGACTTGAAAACCTTGAGGAGTTAGACGTGGCGGTTTCCGAATATGAGCAAAGAACTGAAAAACCAACACTTGCTAACTACCTTGAGCAGGTAACATTATCTTCAGATCTTGACGCTTTTGATGAAAACACGCCTGTTATAAAACTTATGACAACTCATTCTGCCAAAGGCCTTGAATTTCCCATTGTCTTTATTGTTGGAATGGAGGAGGGATTGTTTCCTCACTCTCAATCATTTGTGGAAAAAGATGCGGTTGAAGAAGAGCGGCGACTTTTTTATGTCGGCATGACAAGGGCTAGGCAAAAGCTTTTTTTAACAAGAACAAAATATAGAAGGGTTTATGGATCTCCTCAATTTAATGGGGCCTCACGCTTTCTTGAAGAAATACCTTCTCATTTAATGCAAACGCTTGATATAACAGCACCAGTTACACAACTGAAAAAAAGAGAAAGGCAAAGCCTTCTTTTCACAGAACCATCAGAACTAGAGGACATGGGAATAAGCCCACCCTATGAAATAGGAGAGGGGGTGTTTCACCCTGCTTTCGGTAAAGGAAAAATTCTTGAGTGTACCCAGGATAAAGCAACTATTCGATTTCAAAGCGGTGAAGTTAAAAAATTTGTACTTGCTTACACACCCCTAGAAAAGATATAAAAACAAAGATTATGGCACGAATACTCATCACAGGTGGGGCAGGCTTTATAGGCTCAAACATGGCAGAATCCTTTCTCAAAAAGGGTTTTGAAATAACCATTCTCGATAATTTTTGCTCTGGAAGGGTTGAAAATATCTAAGGATTTTTATCTTCTGTAACTCTTGTAGAAGGAGATATTTGCGATCAAAAGGCCATCCAAAAGGCTCTGAAAGGATGTGACTTTGTATTTCACTTAGCTGCCTTAAGATCAGTTCCAAAATCTTTTGAAGACCCAGCGGCTTATGAAAAAACAAATGTTTTAGGCACTATTTATCTTCTTGAAGAAGCTACTAAAAACAAAGTTAAAAAACTTGTTTTTGCTTCTTCAAGCTCTGTTTACGGTAATAATGCAAAACTTCCTCTTGAGGAAACGGATAAAACAGATCCTATTTCTCCTTACGCCATATCAAAACTGAACGCAGAAAAATATTGTAGGCTTTATTATATGACACACAAACTTCCAACGGTGTGTTTGCGATACTTTAATGTTTTTGGACCAAGACAAAGCTTGGAAAATCGTTATGCCGTTGTCATTCCCAAATTTATTCAATCGCTTTATAACGATGAAGCTCCCCCTATTTTTGGAGACGGCAAACAAACCAGAGATTTTACTTTTGTCGAAAATGTGGTTGAAGCTCATCATAAAGTCTTAACATCTTCAAAAGCAGATGGGGAAGTGTTCAATGTGGGCTGTGGGCAAAGAGCTTCTGTTGTTGATTTAGCAAAGAAAATAAATAAACTTATGAACAAAAATATAGATCCTAAATTTTTAGCAATTCGTCCGGGGGACGTTCTTCACACCCAAGCCAGTATTGAAAAAATAGAAAAATTAAGTTCTTACCAGCCAAAGGTAAATCTTGAAGAAGGCCTTGCCTTAACCATTGATTGGTTTCTCAAAAATACTCAATACCTCAAAGCCAAAGGTGATTGAACTGTAAAGGCCTCATCCAGGTTTTATTGTTTCTAGAATTGTTTGAACAACCCACGAAACATGTTCTTTAGCTCGTTTTGCGTCAGCTTCTTTATAAAATTCAGAGGGGGTTAAATCTTCACTTCCATAAAAAGCAAGCTCTCGATCTCGCCTCATTTCCCTGGAAATTTCTGAAAATTCCTGAACATGTTTTTGCAAAGAAACAGGTAATAAAGCTATTTGTTCTTGTAAAATTTGACTCACATCATGAATTCTAGGAACTTCAATATTGCAATGTCCAAGTAATGCTTTTAAAGCTAGTTCAACAATTTCTTGAGATTCTCGAACCACATCTGCCCAACTCTTTCGATCGTAAAGTACTTCCAAAGCAGCCAAACGATTTTGACAACGAAAGAGATAGTCTTGAACAAGAGATTTATTTTTCATGCTCGTTATCTTAATTTGACCCAATAAGGATGTCCATGGGAAAAATGGCGAATTATTTTTCCGCAAGCAATAATTTCTCGAACATTTTGAAGAAAATGAAAAACAGACTCATCAGACTGCCACAGCAAGACTCCTTGGATCGCCACTTCATACCAAAGCCCACCCGCATCAAATACATTGTGGGGACATTGTACAAACTGAGGAGAAATTTCTTGTGTATGAGAAAATTCCTTACGACTTTTTTCGTAAAAAACATCCCACTCTCTGTAAAGCTCTCTTGTTGGTTCCACATGGTTTTTAAGCACCAAAAGAAGGTCCACATCAGAAGAGGGAGTGTGTGCAGCTTTTGCAACCGACCCAAATAAAAGAATGGCACAAAGTTTTTCCCGCCAAAATTCTATTATTGATTGCAAAAAAGAAGAGGAAATAAGGGAAGAATGGCTTATAGAGTCGATAGGGGCTGTGGAAAAAGATGTAGAAGAAGATAAAATTTTGCAACAGAGGCTATTAAGAGACACCCCTAATTCTTGAGATCTCTTGTAAAGAACAGAATGAAGCTCATTTGGAATCCTTAATACAAATTTTCCTGAAAAACCCTTCATGAATATAATGATATCATAGTACTATTAATTGCACAAGAAATAGCTGTCCCTGAAATGGCCAGGCCTTGGATACAAATAGGTGGGTTACCGTCATCCTTCGTCCCGCGAAGATCGATATTAAAAATT
>CAYJUJ010000150.1:0-4289 GCA_964373325.1 uncultured bacterium | reverse complement strand
CAACGCCTTATTTATTGAGATTTAGTAATTCGTTTCGATTTTCTATGCGGTCTCGAAAAACGCCTAACATGGAACTTGTGAGTGCTTTTGAGTTTTGTTTTTCAACACCTCTCATCATCATACAAAGGTGTTGTGCTTCAATGACAACTCCAACTCCTTTAGGTATCAGAACTTCCATGAGGGCTTCTGCTACTTGACTCGTCAAACGCTCTTGTACTTGAAATCTCTTGGCAAACATATCCACAAGACGTGGTATTTTTGAAAGGCCTAGAATTTTGCCATTAGGAATATAAGCCACATGGCATTTACCAAAGAAAGGAAGCATGTGATGTTCGCAAAGACTAAAAATATCAATATCTTTCACAACAACCATGTCGTGATGGTTTTCTTCAAAAAGAGCGTCATTTACAACATCTTCTAGCTTTTGGTTGTATCCTCGGGTTAGAAATTGAAGTGCCTTGGTTACTCTCTGAGGAGTTTTTAGAAGCCCTTCACGGGATGGATCTTCACCAAGAAGAGTGAGAAGATCAGAAATCAGTTTTTCCATAGTTAAAATCTTTGCACAAATAGTTAGCTAGAACTTGCCGTAATGTGCACAAATTTATGAATGATTTTTGTGAAACTAAAAAATCATTCATAAATCCCTGGTTCCTACATAAGTAACAACGTTGTTGTCAGATTCTTGAACTGTGACTTCAAAGAGTTGAACAGTTTGAAAGTGGGGTTTTAAAATTTTCCAAAACTCTTGGCTCAAGTTTTCAGCTGTGGGGATTTTATTTCTTAAAAAATCAACATCTATGTTTAGGTTTTTATGATCAACTCTGTCATAAACCTCTCGTCTCAAGATTGCTTTAATATCATCAAGATTCATAACCATGCCAGTTTGAGGGTTTGTGTGGCCTCGAACAGTAATAACGACAGTGTAGTTATGGCCGTGGCCATTGGGATTGCTACACTTGCCATACACCTCAAAATTCTTAGATTCTGACCATTCAGGGTTAAAGAGTTTATGGCTCGCTGCAAAAGTAATTCGAGTTTTTAGATAAAACATGACATACTTCTACCAAACTTTGCATCGAAATCAAGTCTGTAGTGCTTTGATTGCTTCTGTCATCGCTTCGTCGCAACAAAGTTGCTTCTCGCAATGACAATACTTGTACGTGACAAAAGGATTTCTATTGTCTATAAATTGCCAGCGTGAAATTAAAAACTTTTCTAACTATTTTGATAAGTCTGCACTTAAGTGGTTGTAGTATTAAGTCATTAGCTCTTCGAACAACGACCGATCTTTTTAAAGATGCTTCTCCAACCTTTGAGGAAGAAACCGATTTAGTATTGGCCGAGGATGCTATACCCGCCAATGTAAAAATTTTAGAAGGACTTTTAAAGGTAGATCCTCACAATGAAGATCTCTTGCTTCTTGTGGCCAAAGGATATGGTGGTTATGTTTTTAGTTTTTTAGAGAATAAAATGGAAGCATATGAAGATAATAAAACTGTTTACGAAGCTTATAGAAAAAGGGGGCAAGAGCTTTATCGTCGAGCCAGAGATTATGCCCTTCGTTATCTTGTCGATCATTTTCCTCAGTTAAGTAATAGTCTTAATGGAAATTTTGATGATTTTGAAAAAGCACTCAAAAATTTCTCTCAAAGTGATGTGCCCTGGCTTTTTTGGGCGGCTTATAATTGGGGTAATCTTGTGAACCTTTCAAAAGATGATCCAGCTGTGGTTTCTGAGATATCAAAAGCAGAAGCTCTTATGAGGCGAGTTGTAGAGTTAGATGAAACATACTTTTATGGTGGAGCCCATCTCTTTTTAGGTGTTTTTTATGGGAGTAGACCTGCTATGTTAGGAGGAGATTTTAAAAAATCAAAATATCATTTTGAAAAAGCACTTGAGATCTCAGGAAGAAAGTTTTTATTAACTCAATATCTTTATGCGCGGTTTTATGCAGTTCAAACGCAAGATGAAAAGCTTTTTACTTATTTGCTACGCTTCGTCCAAAAGACAAAAGCATCAGTATTACCTGAGCAGCGTTTAGCAAACGAAGTGGCAAAAGTGAGAGCTGCTAGAGCTTTGAGTAAAAAGGAGTCTTATTTTTAAAATGGTTAAAATGACAATTGGGTTTTTTGCATTATTTTTATTCTTGCCTTTTTGCGAGGCAAAAGAAACTTATGTTATTAAGGCGGCATTTTTGGCTCCAGAAGGCTCTTCTTGGATGAATGTGATGCGTGATTTTGAACGCGAATTACAAAAAGAAACAGATGGAGAGGTAAAATTAAAAATTTATGCAGGTGGGGTTTCAGGAGATGAAAAAGATGTGATTCGGAAAATGAGCCCCGCAGTTCAGCAAATTCACGCTGCCGGTTTTACAGGAATGGGGATGGGAGAAATTCTTCCCTCAACTCGTGTTTTTGAAGTTCCCTTTTTATTTCAGGATTATAAAGAAGTAGATTATGTAACAACAAATTTGTTTGATACCTTTTCTAAAGAATTTGAAGGTAAGGGGTATGTTCTTCTTGGTTTTGCAGAGGCTGGGTTTGTGAATATATTTTCTCAAAAACCTATCGCCACACATAACGATATGAAGAAAGCAAAGATGTGGTCATGGGAGGGGGATCCCTTAGCCAGGGCTATGTTTAAGGCCTATAATATTGTGCCTGTTCCTGTTTCTATAACGGACGTTTTAACCTCTCTTCAGACAAATCTCGTTAATTCTTTTTATGCTCCGCCCTTGGCTGCCATTGCCCTTCAATGGCACACCAAGGTAAAATATATGACGGATGTTCCGGTTAATTTTTCTATTGGCGGGCTTCTTGTTACAAAGAAAAAGTTTGATTCTATCCCATCCAATCACCAGCAAAAACTAAGAGATCTATCTCACAAATATGCCAAGCTTTTGGTGGCACAAATTAGAGAGGATAATAAAAAATCTTATGAGGTTTTGAAAAAAAGCCTTACATTTGTAAAGGTCAAAGACCCTGATTTAAAAACTATTAAAGATGTAAGCCTTCAAGTGCGAAAAGAGCTTATCGGAAACCTTTATTCTCAAGAGTTATTAGATAAGGTTATTGGTCTTTTAGAAAAATATAGATCGGATCTCAAAGCACAAAAGTGAAGCTATTTAAATTCCTCGATCAATCTCTGGCCAAGTTAGAAATCGGCATTCTCTCTATTCTTATCTTTTTTATGTTCTCTCTTGCCTTCTTGCAGCTGATACTCAGGGCTTTTTTTAATAGTGGTGTTATGTGGGCTGATGAAATTCTTCGTCACAGTGTTTTATTGGTTTGTTTCATAGGTGCTTCTTTAGCTTCAAAGTATGACAGACACATTCGAATGGATATTTTAACCCGATTTGTTTCTGAAAAGGGAAAATGGGTTTTGGAATTTGTCTCACATTGTGCTTCTTTTATTATTTGCGTTGTTTTAACGAGGAGTTCTCTTCTTTTCGTTTTAGGAGAATATAAAACACATTCTACTTTGGATGTAGGAGTACCGGCATGGATGATTCAAGCTATCATTCCTCTTGGCTTTGGTCTCATGAGCTTTCGTTTTTTACTCAAATTTATTGAAACAGTTTTAAGTATTTATCAAGAGAAGAAAATATGACGCTTTTATTTATTCTTATTTTTGTAGCACTGATTCTTGCAGGGGCGCCTTTATTTGTCATTATTTCTGGTATTGCTTTGGCTTGTTTTTATTTTGTGGATATACCAGGGGCTGCTGTTATTGTTGAAATGTACCGTTTAGCTTCTGCTCCTGTTCTTCTCACCATTCCCTTGTTTACTTTTGCAGGTTTTCTTTTAGCCGAGGGTCGCGCCCCACAGCGGATTGTAAACGTAGCCCATGCCTTATTTAATTGGATGCCAGGAGGGCTTGCCATTGTTGCTCTTATGAGCTGTGCTTTTTTCACTGCTTTTACAGGGGCTTCAGGGGTTACCATTATTGCTTTGGGTGGGCTTTTATATCCCATTCTTCTTCAAGATAAATACAGTGAAAAATTTAATTTGGGACTTTTAACAACAGGGGGAAGTCTGGGGCTACTTTTTCCTCCAAGCATTCCACTCATTCTTTATGGAATTGTTTCAGGAGCGAGCGTTGATAATCTTTTTATTGCTGGAATTATTCCTGGAATATTACTCATTGTTCTTCTTTCACTTTATAGTGGGAAAAAAGCCCTTCAATTTAAAGTTGAGAGGCACTCTTTTTCATGGAAAATTTTTTTTATTGCTTTCAAGGGTTCTTTTTGGTATATGCCTTTGCCTGTTATTATTGTAGTTGGTATTTAT
>CAYJUJ010000149.1:0-4332 GCA_964373325.1 uncultured bacterium | reverse complement strand
CAATATTGATAGAAGACAATTCCTCTTGATAGAGCCTATCAAGGCACTTGGTGTTTATAATGTAGAAGTAAAGCTTACAAATGAAGTGACAGGTACAATGAAAGTATGGGTCGTTGAAAAGTGATTGAAAAATTACCCCCACAAAATCTCGAAGCAGAACAATCAGTTTTAGGTGGTATTCTTTTAGAAAACACTGCTGTTAATGAAGTAGCAGATACTTTACAAAGTCACGATTTTTATAAAAAAAGTCACCAAATTATTTTTGAAGCCCTTCTTGAACTTTCAGACAAATCAGAGCCCGCAGACCTCATTACTATTACGGAACTTCTTAAAAGCAAAAATACTCTTGAGGCTGTTGGAGGATCTGCCTACTTAGCTTCTTTAGTGTCAGGAGTTCCCTCAGCTTCTAATATTAAAAGCTACGCAAAAATTGTTAAGCAAAAATCGCTACTGCGACAACTTATTAAAGTAGCTTCTGAAATTGCATCCAAAGGATATGATGATTCAGCTAATATCGATGAGTTTTTAGATTACGCAGAGTCGTCTCTTTTTGAAGTAACCGATGCACAAGTTAAACCAAGTTTTATTCCCCTTAAAAATCTTGTTAAGGATTCCTTTAAAACCATCGAGGAACGTTATGAAAGAAAATCTCCTATTGTAGGAATTCCAACGGGTTTTATTGACTTTGATAAACTCACTTCTGGCCTTCAAAAATCAGAGCTCATTGTTATCGCTGGAAGACCTTCTATGGGTAAAACAAGTTTTGCACTTAATATCATACAAAATGCTTCCATAGTTACAAAAAAACCAGTTGTCTTTTTCTCTCTTGAGATGTCAAAGGAACAAGTCGTGATGCGTCTTTTAACCTCAGTTTCAAAAGTAGATGCCGGAAGACTTCGAACTGGGAATTTAGTCGATCAAGACTGGCCTAAACTAACAAAAGCAGCAGGGTATCTCTCAGAAGCACCTATTTTTATTGATGATGCACCAAGCATGAATGCTTTAGAAATGAAGGCTAAGTGTCGTCGCCTCAAATCGAAACACGGCCTTTCCCTTATTGTTATTGATTACTTACAACTTATGAGAGGACGAGGGTTTCCTGAATCCAGGGAAAAAGAAATTTCTGAAATTTCAAGATCTCTCAAAGCTTTAGCAAAAGAATTGCAAGTCCCTGTTATAGCACTCTCACAGCTCAACCGTGCCGTTGAAGCAAGGCAAGATAAAAGACCTATGATGGCGGATCTTCGCGAATCTGGAGCCATTGAACAGGACGCTGATATCATCGCATTTATTTATAGAGAAGAAGTGTATAAACCTGAGACTGAATTTAAAGGAATTGCCGAAATTATTTTATCAAAACAAAGAAATGGTCCTACTGGCGTTGTTAAACTTGCCTTCTTAAATCAATACACGACTTTTGAGAATTTGGTTTATAATAACAACTAAGGTGTAGTTGTTGTTGCTTTGCTTTTCTCAGCGGCTTTTAAATTCTGGAAAAGTGATTTCCGAGTCAAATATTCTCCAAACTTGAGATAATTAAGCGCCTGGTAAACTTGATAATCGGTATCAAGAAGTTTATTTTTACTTTCAGGTTTTTCTTCTTTCTTCTCTTCTTTTTTAGGAGTTTCTTCTTTTTTCACATCTTCATCTTCTACGCTTTTTAAATGACGGTCATAATCTTTTTCTCTCCAAATAGGACCCTTTTTAACACTTTTTTTGTATTCTTCCATATCAATATTATCAAGTGCTACATCTGGTGTAATACCATGCTCTTGAATAAAGTGCTCATTAGGAGTTACAAATTTGGCAATTGTTAATTTTAAGGCGGAGCCATCATCCAAATTAATAATTTGCTGGACAGAACCTTTTCCAAAAGATTTTTCTCCCATAATAATGGCTCGCCCTTGATCTTGAAGGGCACCTGCTACAATTTCTGAAGCACTAGCGCTACCACTATTAACAAGAACAGCTATTGGAAAATCTAGAAAACTTCCCTCTTTATGAGCATAATGAATATCCCTTTTTGATTTATCTCGCCCTACCGTTGAAACAATACGACCACTTTCTAGAAAAATATCAGAAACTTCTAATGCTTGAGGCAGTAGCCCTCCAGGATTATTTCTTATATCCAAAACCAACCCTTTTAAGGATTTATTTTCTTTCATAAGAGCATACAACGCATTTAAAAGTTGTTTAGACGTGTTCTCTTGAAATTGTGTGATACGAATATAACCATAACCTGTTTCTAATGTTTGATATTTAATACTCTGAACACGAATAATATCTCGAACAATAGTAAAATCTTTAGGTTCAGTAAGGCCAGTGCGCATAATAGAGATAACAACTGGCGTTTTAGGTTTTCCACGCATCAGTTTAACTGCTTCATAAATATCCATTTCATTTGTAACTCGGCCCGCAATTTTAACAATAACATCTCCCGCTTGAAGACCCGCTTTTGCAGCAGGTGTATCTTCAATAGGAGAAACAATCGTCAAAAGATTTTTTTTCATTGTAATCTCAATTCCAATGCCTCCAAACTCTCCCTTAGTTTCACTCAACATTTCTTTATACTGGTCAGGGAGGAGGCGCACAGAATGAGGATCTAAAGATTGCAGCATACCTTTAATAGCGCCTTCAATAAGATCTTGTTCTTTAACTTCATCTACATAATTATTTTTAACATAACTTAACACTTGGGAAAAAATTTGAAGCTTATCACTAACAGAGCTCGATTTATCGGCCCATCCCTGCTTACTTATAGGATCAACTTTGTTCAGAATAAGAGAACAAACAATAACAGCTGCAACAAAGAAAAAACCAACGAAACATTTTTTTAATAATTTTTTAGATTGGAACATTCTTTTAGTATAAAGGTACAAATGAGAAAAAGAAAGTCGAAAGATGGGTATCAATGGGCATCAAGTTAACTCCGTGATTTTTGCAGTCAGAGTCAGTGAATGAGGAAAAGCCTTTTAAACCCCTTTATTTCACGAGACTTCCTTTGTGGATAACTGAGAGCTTGTTTTAAAAAAACCTGTGTTTGGAGAGTTATCACTTTATAAATCAAAAAAGATTAAATAATAAGCATATATTTCAATAAAACAAAGTAATTACAAATATATACCTACTATTTATAGATTGACTCACCTGTGCTCAAGAATTTTAGAAAGCCCTGTTAAAAAATGCACATATTATAAACAAAAACTTATCCACAGGTCTGTTGATAAGTGGCGTTTTTTCTGTGGACAACTTTTTAAAAATCTGATCGGTAGTGAAGTTTAACCGATTGCAAAAAAAATAACCCTCCCACCCCATGTCAGAAAGTGCCAGGCACTTTTTTATAAAAAAGTGCCTGGCACTTTCTAACTACTATGTTATTCTAGACTACAGGATTGGAAGCCATGGTAATATTTTTCAATTGATTGTTCAGGCAGGTCCTATTGTTAAACTTGTTCTCTCACTTCTGATTGCAATGTCTATTGTTTCATGGACCATTGTCTTGGGAAAATATTTTGTTTTAAAAAATGCAGAAAAACAAAGTGATGAATTTTTGGATTTTTTTTGGCAGGAAAAAAAGTTTGAAAAAATCCATGAATTAGCAAGCACTTATGATGCGGCACCCCTAGCACGAATGTTTGAAGCCGGTTATCGTGAAATGCTTTCATTTAAAACAAAACCTATTAATGAAGAAAGTATTATAGGATCTCTTCGAAAAGAAGCTGATATGGAAATGGCACGACTTGAAAAATCAGTTTCTTTTCTAGCCACTATTGGTAATACTGCCCCTTTTATTGGTTTATTTGGAACTGTATGGGGTATTATGGATGCTTTTCGAAATATTGGGTTTACAGGATCAGCTTCTTTAGCAACGGTGGCTCCTGGAATCGCAGAGGCTCTTATAGCCACTGCCTGTGGCCTCTTTGTGGCCATTCCCGCTGTTATTTTTTATAACCATTATGTCAATAAAGTTGATTTTCTCATTAAGCAAGTAGACCATTTTGAAACTGATTTTCTAAATGCTATCAGACGATAATGACATTCCCAACACGTCTTACACATCGTAAGAAAATTTTAAGTGAAATTAACGTAACCCCTTTTGTTGATGTGATGCTCGTTCTTCTCATTATTTTTATGGTAACTGCACCTTTCCTGGAAAGTGAAATTTCAGTAAAACTTCCAGAAACAGAGGCCTCTAAACCAACTCAGAGAAAAGAAACAACCCCTATCCTTAAAATACATAAAAATGAACAAATTTTTATTGATAAAAAAAAAAATACACTGAAAGACTTATATAAATCGCATTCAGACAAATATAGAGCTCGTAAAAATAAA
>CAYJUJ010000148.1:2885-4355 GCA_964373325.1 uncultured bacterium | reverse complement strand
TGCCCGCCACCCCCGAAAAAATTGGAGGGCAACAAACTCTTGAAATTTATATGATGTATGTTAACAATTTTTACGTAATGGGTTCTTACTTTGCAATTTTTTTGGCAGACGGCCTGCGCTTTATACATTTTTTATATGTTTTGTGTGTCATTGTGCCTGTGCCGCTTATTTTAATCGGGAAAAAATATAGATGGTCATTTGTAAGGAATTCATGGTTTCGCAACATCCATCTGGGTATGATTGGTGTTGTCATCATTCAGTCTGTGTTTGGCATCACTTGTCCCTGGACCGTCTGGGAAAACAGGTTACGCATGATTGCAGGTGAGCAGGGCTATCATGAAACATTTTTAAGTTATTGGGTGGGTCGACTTCTTTATTACAACTTTGAACCCTGGATCTTTATGTCTGCCTACATCGCCTTTGGGTTGATCACATTAGCGCTTTATTTTATTTTTCCACCGAGGCTGTGGAAGTCATGAGCGGGTGAGGAGAATCGAACTCCCGTATCAAGCTTGGGAAGCTTGCATTCTACCATTGAATCACACCCGCATGAGCAAAGTTTTATATCCTAAGGACCTATATTTGTGAAGAACATAAACAAAATGCATGTCAAAGAAATAACATAGGTTAAGTTATTGAAAATACTGGATCCAGGGTTCGACCAAAGGAATGGATCCCCGCTTCCTATTCAATGCGGGGATGACAAAAAGGATGAGACTCGCAATGACAAGGGAGTTGGCACAGTTCTTGTAGTAAAAATAAATACATAGAGTTGAAGTTGCTGTTGAAGGTTGCGGAAGTTCACGATGATGCGGATGTTCTTAAAATTAAGCCTTGTTATCTCATCTTTTATCCTTTTAAGCTGCGGTGAAATATTTCAATCTTCCAATGCATCTACACCCTCAACTTGTACTGATCAAAAAACTCTCGCTTCTGGTTATCTCGTATCAGGTAAATGTGAGATTTTATCCTGGGGTAGTATTTCCCCAATAACTCTTAATCTTGATCCCAATCTCCCCGATTACTTTTTTCAAGCATTTAATGAAGCCATTAAAGTGTGGCATCAAAAATTAGGAAGAACAGTTTTTGAAATAAAAATAGGACTTGGCTCAAAAAACAACGTCAAATTACTTTCTCTCCAAGAATGGATTAAAACTGGTGGTATTATAGAACAACAAGCACGGACTCTTTATCAATATCAGGGGAACCAGCTTGTTTCGACAGATATTCTTTTTAATGCTTATTTTAGTTATTCTCTAGATGCAAGAAGAGACGCTGTTCACCTCCCTACCCTTGTGATCCATGAGTTAGGTCATGTTTTGGGGCTTTCCCATTCAGAGGCTGGTCTTATGCAGCCGATCTTGCCTAACGGCACCACGCGTGTACCTGAAGTAAACGAAATCACCAAGGTGACATCACTTTATAATTTAATTTAATAGACATGTCATCCCGAACGAATGTGAGGGATCT
>CAYJUJ010000148.1:0-2875 GCA_964373325.1 uncultured bacterium | reverse complement strand
TACAACTGGATTCTTCGGCAAGGCCTCAGAATGACAGCTTACAAGTTCTTAAAGAAAAAATAAGAAAGTACTCCCACAGAAATAATCAAGCAAATAGCATTGGCAATCAATAAATACGAATAGTCCATTTTAATGAAGTTGCGATGAGCGCATAATCATAGTAATCAAGCTACCATAGAGGGAGTAAATTTAAAACCTCCCACCCCATTGCTCCCCTAAAGCAAGAACCCATTATGTAAAGATCCCTGCCTTCGCAGGGATGACATATTGCGCTCATCGCAACAACCTTTTTACTTCTTCCTCGAAAATAATAAGTATCCCGCAATAGACATTAAAAGCGCAGGATAAAGAGCTTCTATTTCATACATCAAATTAAAGGGTGCTAACTTCAATTCAGTCAAAACCATCCATAAAACAACTGTCAGAAGTCCCCCTACCATGCTAGCAATCCCAGCACTTTTAGGTGCTTTTCTCTTTCTAAAAAAACCACAAAGCAAAGGTACAAGTAAGGATGCACTTCCAATACTTCCAAATATTTTCCAGATTTTTTCAATGGAGTTTGTGCTTTTTGCGATAATAAATGCTAGCCCAAAAGTAATCACAACAATAATTCTTGTAACCCACACAAGTTGTTTTTCAGAAGCCGAAGGTCGCAAATATCTTTTATAAACATCATGAGCCAAGCTTGTAGCCGCTACAAAGCTAAATGAATCAATGGTTGAAATAATGGTTGCAATCATACCAGCAAAAACAACGCCTTTAATTCCTATTGGCAAAACCATATCGGCTAAAAGTGGAAAAGACATTTTTGCATCAACCAGATTGGGCAATGCTGCACGTGCATACATGCCTATAAAACTTGTACAAATATCAAAAAAACACCAAAAAAGAATGGATAAGAGAACACCATACTTAGCAACCTTTGGATTCTCCGCAGCCCAGCATTTTTGATAAAAATTAGGATCAACAAGTGTCACCATGGCAATAAATCCCCAAATAATAAGATTTTGGATACTAGGAATATAATCAGAAGACCATGTTCCAAGAAGAGTAAAATGAGTTGAAGGCAGATTCGCCACAAGATAATTCCAGCCTCCAAGATTTAAAACAGAAAAAATCATAAGAAGTGCTACCCCAACACACATGACAACAAATTGGAGAAAGTCGGTGTAAACCACTCCCCAAAATCCACCAATCATTGAATAAAAAGCTGCTATAACTAAAGAAACAATCATTGCTAAGTTTAAATCAATATTAAAAAAAGAAGTGATGAGAACACCTAGAGATAAAATGTACGCAGAGGGAATAACAGTAGAATAATTGAGAAAAACACCAATCTTTTGTGCAGTACCTCCATAAAATACTTCAAGTTGTTCTGGAACTGTTGTTTTAGCAGTTTTCTGAATTCTAGAAGCTAAAAAGAAAGCAAAAATAAAGTAACTCACATACCAGGTAAAACCTTGGGTGATCCAATTGTAAAAAGCCCCATGTGTGTAGGAGATCTCCCCTACCCCTAAAATTCCGCCATACCATGTTGAAACCAGGCTTCCTACAAAGAGTGGCAAAGTTAAACGCCTTCCGCAAAGAACATAATCCACAAATTTTTGATTCTTTTTGAAAACAAAAACACTAATGAGAATGGAAACTACAAAGTAGGCAATAATGATACTAATATCGAATAGGTGTAGATGAACTTTCATGACATCCCTCCGCTGGTATTATCCAGATCAGGTTAACGGGTTTATTCTCAGCCCTTTTCGGACACCCCGAGTCAATATGGCCACTTATAACAAAGGAATATTTGATGTCAAATGATGCTTGTGCTAAAGTGCTGCCCATTATGCAAATGGTGGTTAATTTTAATGGAAAACTACAATCTGTAAGCCAGGCCAAGGTATCTATTTTAGACCATGGTTTTTTGTATGGTGATAGTATTTTCGAAACTCTTATTACTTACAACGGCAAACCTCTCTGTCTTAAAGAGCATTTAAACCGCCTTTTTAACTCTGCACATTCTGTTTATATGAAACCTACATGGTCCTATAAAGACTATGAAAAAGAAATTTTTAAAAGCATCAAGCCTTTGGTTAAAAAAAACAAACAATGCATTATTAGAATTATTCTAACCCGAGGTGTTGGTCCTTTAGGATATAACCCTAAACTTTGCCCTCGCCCAACTAATATTATTCTTGTTCAGGAATTTAAAGGCCATCCACAGAAATATTTTTCAAAAGGAGTTCCTATTTGGCTTGTAGAGCGAAAAAGAAACTCGAGCGATGCTCTGAACCCTGCCGTTAAAACAGGAAATCTTCTCAATAACGTATTAGCCCACATAGAAGCGCAGTCAAAAGGGGGTTTTGAAGCTCTTATGCTCAACCACTCAGGCTTTATTACAGAAGCGACTACGAGCAATGTTTTTATAGTTAAAAATAATGTCCTTAAAACGCCCCCTCTCGAAGCTGGCATACTTCAAGGAATCACCCGAAGTCTTGTATTTAAACTAGCAGAGCAAAATAAAATAAAAGTGCAAGAAGTTAATTTAAAGCCACAAGACCTATTTAAAAGTGATGAATGTTTTATTACAAGCACTTTAAAAGAAATCATGCCTGTGACTCAGTGTAACAAAAAACCCATTGCCAAGGGTTGTGTTGGACCACTCTCAAAAAGGCTGCTACACTTGTATCGAGATTATGTCCAAACACTTGTATCTGCTCATTAGTTTTCTTCTTTTTCTTAAGGTAACAATAGCGGCTGATTTTAAAATGACGCTTAGCGATCAGGATGTAACTGGTCTTTACAAAGATAATCCACTTCTACAACTCAAACAACAATATAGAAAAGCCACTTCTTCTGACAAACCAAATTTTCAATTGGG
>CAYJUJ010000147.1:0-4376 GCA_964373325.1 uncultured bacterium | reverse complement strand
TACATTATAACATTTGATGATGATTAGATCCTTTAAATCCTATTCCTGGAAGAACACCAGAAGAAGCTTTTAATTTAGCTGTTCAATTTCTTAAAAAATTTAAAGTGGTGACAGCTAATTCCATGATTCTCTATGAACTGCTCAAAGAGAACTTACCTCATCTATTGTATTGTCCCAACGGTGTTGATATTGAGTTATTTAAGCCTTCTCTTAATAAGAAATACGATCCTTCTTGTATTAAAGTAGGGTGGATTGGAAAAGAAAGAGGGCCTAAAAATTATTCAGTTATTAAAGAGGTTGAGCAGATTTTAAAAACGTTAGGTGGTTTTGAAACTTATTTTATTAAAATAGAAAAGGAATCAAAAAGAGGGCCTTTTTCTTTTAAACAAATGAAAGAGTTTTATGAAAAGATTGACTTCTATTTGTGTGCAAGTTGGAATGAGGGAACTCCTAATCCAGCTTTGGAAGCTGGAGCTTGTGGTGTGCCCGTAGTTTCAACTTGTGTAGGAAACATGAGAGAACTTCTGAAACCTGGGAATAACGGCTTTTATGTAAACCCTACAGTAGAGTCGATAGTGAATTGTTTTAGGTCAATTCAAAAAATAACACCGGAAGAATATGAGAAGATGTCTTATACTATTCGCACATCTATAGTTCAAAATTGGACATGGAGTCATCAGATGGTGTACTTTAGGGAGGCTTTAAATAGATTAGTTTTATGAAGGTATTAGGAATAGGGCTCTCTCATTGTGCTGGTGTTTGCCTCATTGAAGATGGAAGAATCATTTTTGCACAAGAAGAAGATCGCTTTTCTCGAATTCGCCGCCACAAAGGGTGGCCTGAGCAGAGTCTTAAATATCTTTTTGAGAAATATCACTTAACAGAATCTGATATTGATCTCTGTGTTTTATGTGATTTGCAGACAGCAAAACTCCTTGGAAAAAGAATCCAAGCAAAAAAAACTGTAGCTCTTCACCATCATCTTGCACATGTGATGAGTGGTTGGGCTTTATCTCCCTGGGATAGTTTTGATGCTGTAAGTCTCGATGGTGGGGGAGATTATGGTTCCTGGCTTTCTTTCGGAAGAGTAAGAGATAATAAATTAATACAGTGGGAATCCAATTGTGGTTTTCGTTTCTCCTGTCATTCCCCAACGCGGGTCCCAGCTTTCGCTGGGATAAACTCCGGCGGGAATCCAGTTAAACGAGGTATTTTAAATTTTAAAAAACCAGGGCGCCCGTTTGGCTCTTATTGGTCCATTCCAGCGGTTGTGAACTTTGGAATGGTTGATAAAAGTGGAATTGGTGGCTATGAGGGGAAACTCATGGGTTTGGCAGCTCATGGAAAAGCGCATCTCTTTGATCCAAAACAGGCTTCTTATGATGGTACTTTTAGAATGAAACAAACTTCTTCTTTTCATTATATTGAAACAAAAGGACATCCTAAAATAGGAGATAAAAAATATTGTGTAACTTCGGATGGTCAAAGATTAACCCTCCAAGATGTGAGAAGACTGCGTAAAAAAGAGAAGTTTATTGTGTGTGAATATGATCTTCAAAAGAAAGAGCACCTTCAGTGGGCTTCCAATTTCGCAGCTTATCTTCAGGATAAAACAAATAAAATTATTCTAGAGCTTTTTGAAAGAAATTTTAATTCTGATATGCCTATTGTTGTTTCAGGAGGAACTTTTTCTAATGTTTTGACAAATGGCATTCTCAATCAAAAATATTCTTTGTTTGTAACCCCTCCTATGGGCGATGATGGTTTGGCCCTTGGAGCAGCGGCATGGGGTGCCTATATTTCCGGTATGGGAAAACCTGAATGGCCTGGCCTTTATTTGGGATACGATGCAGGATCTAATGATAGCGTGAACCCGTCTACTGTTGCTGAGCTTTTGGCCAATAAAAAAACCGTTGGTTTAATTGAGGGAAGAATGGAATTAGGGCCAAGAGCCCTTGGGGGGAGGTCCATCCTCTCGGATGCTCAGGATAATCATGTCAATTGGACTATTAATGAACGACTTGATCGAGTTGAATACATGCCCTTTGCTCCTGTTATTTTAGAAGAATTTGCGCATGATGTTCTTGTAGGATGGAAAAAAGAGCATCTTTCTTCAAAACATATGACGCTTGTTTACCAAGTGAATCCACGGTGGAAGCAAAAGATTCAAGGAGTTGTACATGTGGATGGAACAGTGAGGCCACAAGTTATTAATCGAAGTGATAATCCCTTTTATTACGCTATTGTTTATGAATATTATAAAACAACAGGAATTCCTGTGCTTATTAATACAAGTTTTAATGCACACGGGGAACCAATACTTCGAACAGTGGAAGAGGGGATTCATGCACTTAAATCCAATCGAGTCGATGTTTTAATAGCCAGAAATGAGATTATGTATGGATAGATTTTATGCTTGAACAAAATTCTACAGTTAGAAATATCAAGGCGGACCAATCACGAGTTAATGCTTTTAAAAGTAAAATAGGTGCTTTTAGTATTTTTTCATCTGAAGAATTAAGAGTCATTCTAAAGTATTTAAGGCCACACCTTTATAAAGTTACATTTCTGGTTCTTTTCACAGTCGCCATCTCTGTTTTAGAGAGCGCCAAGGCATTGACTATCGTTGCTTTTATAAAATCTCTTTTTTCAGACAATAGTAATCTGGGAGATCTAGCATTTATAAATAAATTTAAAATAGTTCATCTGCTACCGACGGAAACAAAAGGGAGTCTTATTATTGTTGTATTCGTGATTTTTATTGCTTTAAGCATGGCTAGTGTCATAGTCAATTATTTTGCTTCATATTTACTAAGAGATATTCAGTTAAGTTTGATGCGAGGGGTCAGGAATGACTTGTATAGCAAGATAGTTTCTTTTGATATTGATTTTTTTGATCAAGCTAAGAGTGGTGAGCTTCTATTTATGATGAATACAGAAGTAAATCGTTTTACCAATTTACTTCTGTATTCTAAAATTTTTGTTTCCTCGATCTTTACGTTCCTTTTTCTACTTGGTGCATTATTTTACATGTCTCCTCTTATAACATCGGCTATTGCTTTATTTTCAATTTTTTTCTTATTTTTTCACCAAAAAGCGGAAAGAAAATTGAAAATGATTTCATGGCAGCTGAATGCACATGAAAGTTCATTACAGCAAATGTTTTATAATATCATTTATGGGATTAAGTTAATTAAGCTAGGGGGATTGGAAGAGAGAGAAAAAGAAGAGTATTTAAAATTTCACCATAGGTTTGAACATGAATACATCCGTCAGCACAGATTACAATTACTAGCTAAAGTGGGTCGTGAGAGTTACTCCATTATGCTTATTATTTTATTTTCATGTGCATTATTCTATTTTTTAAGCCACGGTATTCTTAAATGGGAGAACTCTTTTGTATTGAGCTATTTATTCGTTCTCATGAAAACGCTCCCCTCTTTTGCCAGCATTCAGACAAGCATGCTCAGTTTCATCGAGGCACATGGGCCGCTCAAAAATATTGTTAATATTTTAACAAAACCAAGTGCTATTCAAAATAATACGACGTATAATAATTCACCCTCTCTTAACCCTGTAAATAAAATTGAATTAAGAAATATTTTCTTCTCCTATAAAGCACAAAATGATGTGCTTAAATCTATTAACTTGAGTTTTCATAAGGGCAAACTTTATGGAATTGTGGGTTTTTCTGGAGGTGGAAAGTCGACGCTACTAGATTTAATAAGTGGAATTAAAAAACCTAAGAAGGGCACTGTTTCATTTAATGGGATAGATAGCGAAAGAATTTCTCCCATTATACTCAAAGAAAAATTTGGATATATGAATCAGGAGCCGCTTATATTTCATGATTCGATAATAGAAAATATGACCTTTTTCAACAGAGATGTAACTTCTCAAGAAATAGACCAGGCACTGGACAAAGCTGCTCTTAAAGAATTTGTTGATTCTTTAGAGAACAAGCTTGAAACAGGGCTTGGAGAAAGAGGGGTTACTGTATCTGGAGGGGAGAGGCAGCGCATCGGGCTTTCTCGTGTTTTTTTGAAAAATTCTGAAGTGCTTCTTTTGGATGAGGCAACAAATGCGCTTGATTACAAAACAGAGCGCCACATATATGATAATTTGAGAAAAGTAAAAGATAATAAAATTATTATTGTTGTTGCCCACAGACTTACTTCTATTGTTTATTTTGATGAAAGTATTGTTCTTCATGATGGTCAGGTGATAGAAGTTGGAAGCCATGAATATTTAATGAATAAAAAAGGAGTTTATTATAGTTTGTTTACTTTACAGTATAAAACCCGTCAGCACACTTCTACTCCCACCGCAACATCCTTATACGAATGATTACTGTTTTTATTATTCATTGTGGTGAA
>CAYJUJ010000146.1:905-4401 GCA_964373325.1 uncultured bacterium | reverse complement strand
AAATGCCCCAAATTATTGAGCGGGGTTATTTGTACATAGCCCAACCCCCTCTTTATAAAATTAAAAGAGGGAAAGATGAAAAATATCTTAAAACGGAACAAGATTTGAACGACTATCTCCTAGATTCAGCCCTTGAAGAAGTTAAAATTAAAACTGACGGTAAAACTTTTGAGGGTGCAAAACTTAAAACAGTATTTAAAGCGCTTATCCAGTACAATAAAATTCTTTGGCAAATGAGAAGAAGACGCGATTCTCAAATTGTATCTGAAATTATTATGCAAGGGAAAATAGATAGAAAGCTTTTGGATAGCCCAACCAAACTTAAATCTGCAGTTGAAGATCTCAAAACTAGAGCTAAAAAAAGATATAAAGATATTGAGAAAATTACAGTGGAAATAGAAAAAGACAAAGAACACGAATGTCATGAACTTCACATTGATATTGCAAGGGGTGGTTACACAAAGAAGATAGTTTTAGGACATGAGTTTTTTTCTTCCACAGAGTTTCAGGAATTAAAAAGTTTAGCAGCACAATTTGAGCTGCTGGGTGAACCTAGCTGGGCTATTATTAAATCTGATAAGGCGGAGATAACTGCACGAGACTCTAATGAATTGGTAGATCAAGTTATGAATATTGGTAAAGTAGGGCTCACGGTTCAAAGGTATAAAGGTTTGGGGGAGATGAATCCATCTCAACTTTGGGAAACAACAATGAGCCCCAAAGACAGAACCCTTTTAAATGTTATGGTTGAGGACGCTGTAGAGGCGGACAGTATGTTTTCAGTGCTTATGGGTGATGATGTAGCGCCTCGGCGTAAATTTATAGAGGATAATGCTCTGAGTGTGAGGAATTTAGATGTCTGATCTTTTTCAGCCTCGTTCAGATGTTCGTGTCGTTAATATCGAAGAAGAACTAAAAAGTTCATATCTCGACTACGCCATGAGCGTTATTGTGAGTCGCGCCCTTCCCGATGTGCGTGATGGCTTAAAACCTGTTCATAGAAGAATTCTTTATGCCATGCACGATATGGGAAATGTTCATAACAAACCATATAAAAAATCAGCTAGAATTGTTGGAGATGTGATTGGTAAATATCATCCCCATGGGGATGTGGCTGTATACGGCACTATTGTTCGAATGGCACAAGACTTCTCCATGCGCTATGTACTTATTGATGGCCAAGGAAATTTTGGCTCTGTTGATGGTGATGCTGCAGCGGCCATGCGTTACACAGAAATTAGAATGCATCATTTAACTGAGGAGTTGCTTAGCGATCTTGAAAAGGAAACGGTTGATTTTGGCCCCAACTATGATGGCTCATTGCGAGAGCCTCTGTTATTACCCTCTAAAATTCCAAACCTTCTTATTAATGGAGCAAGTGGTATTGCGGTTGGAATGGCAACTAATATTCCTCCTCATAATTTATCCGAGGTCATTGATGGTCTCCTTATGCTTATTGGAAAACCAGACACCCCCGTTAAAGATCTTATGGGAATTATCAAAGGTCCAGACTTTCCAACAGCGGGGTTTATTTATGGTTATGAAGGCATTAAGGAAGCTTATGAAACGGGTCGTGGGATTATACAGGTTCGGGCCAATGCCATTATTGAACCCCATACTAAGGGAGATCGAGATACTATCATTATTACAGAGCTTCCCTATCAGGTTAACAAAGCAAAGCTTTTAGAGGATATTGCTGGGCTTGTTAGAGATAAAAAAATAGAAGGTATTTCTGATATTCGAGATGAATCGGACAGACAAGGCATGAGAGTTGTTCTCGAACTTAAAAAGGGAACAGTGAGCTCCGTTGTTTTAAATCGTCTTTACAAATTAACCGCCATTCAGTCTTCTTTTAGTATCATCATGCTGGCGCTAGATCATGGCCAACCCAAAGTTCTCAACATTAAGGAAATGCTGCGGGCTTTTGTAGAGCATAGACGAGATGTTGTTATTCGAAGATGTGTTTTTGATTTAAGAAAAGCAGAGGAAAGATCCCATATTTTGGAGGGGCTAAAAACTGCGGTTGAGAATATTGATCAAATTGTAAACCTCATCAAAAAATCAGATTCTCCAGAAACAGCCAGAACAGATCTGATGAGGCGCTTTAAGCTTTCTGAAATACAGGCACAAGCCATTCTTGATTTGAGATTGCAACGCCTCACGGGCCTAGAAAGAGAAAAAATTGTTGAAGAATATAAGGGCATTCAAAAGGAAATAGCGCGGCTTAAAAAAATATTAGGTGAAGATGTTCTTATCAGCGAAATTATTGTTGAAGAGCTCAAACAAATAAAAGAAAAATATGGCGACAGTCGAAGAACCAAAATTATTAAAAAGACAGAAGAGCTAACGCTTGAAGATATGATAGCTGATGAAGAAGTTGCTGTTACAGTGACACATGCGGGCTATATTAAGCGAAATCCTATTGAAACCTATAGAAGCCAGAGAAGGGGTGGGCGTGGCGTTAAAGCCATGGGAACTCGCGCTGAAGATTTTGTTTCTAATTTATTTGTGGCTTCAACCCATAGTTATATTCTTGTTTTTACAAATTTAGGAAAACTCTTTTGGCTTAAAGTTCATGACATCCCAGAGGCAAGTCGAATTGCTAAAGGGAAAGCCATTGTTAATCTTTTACAGCTTTCTTCTGATGAAAAGGTTATGGCTATGCTGCCAGTTAAAAAATTTGAAGAAAATAAATTTGTTGTCATGGTTACTGCTAATGGGGTTGCTAAAAAAACAGATCTTATGGCTTATAGCAGGCCCAGATCTTCAGGAATTATTGCTATTAAAATAGATGAAGGTGACGGGCTCATCGGAGCTAAAATTCTTTCTAAGAATGAGGAGCTTTTTTTAGCAACGAAAGATGGCCAATCCATTCGATTCAACGAAAGCCAAGTCAGGCCCACGGGAAGAGTAGCTAGAGGGGTTCGTGGCATGACTCTTTCTAAAGGAGATAGGGTTGTCGGTGTAGAAGTTCTTCGGGGTGATGCAGCCATTCTAAGCGTCCCTCCGCGCGGATATGGAAAAAGAACAGAGTACAAAGATTATCGACTTCAAAATAGAGGTGGTAAGGGAATTATTGCTATAAAAACAACGGATAAAAACGGTGATGTTGTTGCTGTAAGACAAGTGACTGACCAAGATGAGATCATGATTATTACCAACACCGGTACCATGATCCGAATGGAAACCAAGGGCATTTCTAAAATTGGCCGCAATACTCAAGGTGTTAGGCTTATTTCTCTCAAGGGCGATGAAAAGGTTGTTGCAGTAGAGCCCATCATTAACGAGGAATAAATAAAAGGAAGTTGCGATGAGCGCATATAAAGTAAAAACACTTTTACTTTGTCTTGTTTTGGTTTTTTTAATTTCTTGTTCATTTTCAAAAAGGGATTTTGAAAAAGCAGAAAAGCTCGCAAAACAAAAAAAATACGAAGAAGCAATAACGAGATATTCTAAAGTTACATCAAAAAACCCAAAATCTCTTTTAGGAAGCGTT
>CAYJUJ010000146.1:0-895 GCA_964373325.1 uncultured bacterium | reverse complement strand
TACTTATTATTTTTTCTTATTTTTAATTAGGTTAATATTTATTATTTGTTTTTACATGATTACGAAAAGGCGCTTTTTTATTATAGGGGATTTATTGATGTAGCTTCTGACAAAAACCAAATCCTCTATGCACGCAAAATGATCGCCCAAATTTTACACTATGACCTTAAAAATTTTTCTGAAGCGATTCAAGAGCATGAGTACATATATCAAAACACACCCACATCTTCAGAAAAACTAAGCGCCCTCTTTGAAATAGCACATTGTTACTTTTCAATGCGATCTTACAACGAGGCAAGGAAATTCTACGCCCAAGTTTTAGAACAGTTTTCTAAGAGTGATTTAACAGAAGAAGCCTCTTATCAAATTGCTGCGAGTTATTATCTTGAAAATCGCTATAAAGATGCAATAGCACGCTTTCTTAAACATAATGAAACATTTCATAGAGGAAGGTACTATCTGCAAACACTTCGCAATTTAGCTTTGTGCTATGAGCTTTCTGGAGATGCGCTCGCCGCTCTTAGAGCTTATGAGTTGGTATTAAAAGAAAACCCAACAGAAAAGCTCGCCGTGTTAAAGGCTAAGAGAATTCATGAGCGATTGGTTCCAAAGCGAAAAGCTTCCAAAAAATGATGAAACTTGACAGTAAATCATTTAAAACTTATGGACTGATTTCAACCCTTGCTATTCAGCTTGTGGCATCCATTGTTTTAGGAGTATTTTTGGGGCATTGGTTGGATAGTAAAACAAATATTTCCCCGTTTTTTCTCATTGCTTTTGGAATAATAGGTTTGGGGGTTGGGCTTGCAACCTTTATTAAAGGAGTTAGTGGGCTTACTAAATAAGGAAGTTGCGATGAGTGAAAGTTTGCGGGTCCTGCCGCCTCTGGGTTCCC
>CAYJUJ010000145.1:0-4411 GCA_964373325.1 uncultured bacterium | reverse complement strand
AATTTCTTTTAGAAGTTTTTCAGAATCCTCAATTTCTTTCATCATAATTTTGTAATATGTTTCAGAATCAACCCGATCAGCAACAAGTTTTAATTGATGTTCCATTTTTTCAAGAAAAAGATTCTGAAGATCTTCAAGAAATTGCGTTTCAGTTTCTCTTTTACTATTCATTTTTAAAACCTCTCTCTTTTGGATTAAAGTATAAGGACTAATGACTATAGTTAATGATATCAAAGAAATGAGTAAAAATCACGAGAATTATCATATTTATGGGTAAAATTTACTCTTAACTAATTGTTTTTCCTAACTGTTTTAGTCTATCAGGTGGTTTTCTTCAATTTTAGAAATAAAGGCAAAACAAATAGCAAGTGTTCCTAGAATGATAAGAGTTTTGTTAAGTGACCACTCTGTAAGAAGACCTACAAGAGGATTGAGAATAACGAGAACCAAAGTTCTAAGCATGGCTATGGTAGAAATAATTGTAGCTCTTTGTTCAGAGGGAATATATTTGTTCATGTAATTGAGAAGAAGGGGGCGTCTTGCAAGTCCTATGCCTGCTGCCCCAATAATAGCTGCTATGACTATTGGAATATAAGTTGTTAAGGCACTGATGATGAACATAAAACCTGTGACGAGTGCAGAAATAAAAAGAAGGCGTTTTTTAGAGCCAAGAATTTTTTCTAATCTTTCATAATTTTCAATGATAAAAATCTGGCAAAGTACGTAAGCTGCGCCGACTAAACCAAAGTATCCTATAGGAACCTCGATTTTTTTGAGTATAAGCTGGTAAAACCAAATCATAAAGTAAGCAACGGTGTGGATTGCAATCATATCGAGTGCAAGAATTTTTAGAATTTTATGTTTGTAAAAAAATTTTAATCCATCTTTGAGTATTTTTTTATAAGTGTCAGATTCCCTTTTTTTACCAATTTTAGGCTCTGTGAAAGTGAACCCGATTAATGCGGCTATCAATTGTGGAATGAACATAAGAAACATAGGGGCTTTAACTCCAAAATGTGCCGCTATGAGGCTACCCAGGGGTGCACTGATAACAAGTCCAACTAAGCCGATACTTTCCGATCGTCCAAAAAATTTCTTGGATTGCTTTGTGCTATCGAGCTCTCTCAAGGTATCATAAATAAAGGCTTCATTAGCTCCTGATATGAAACAATCTGATGCAGCCCATATGAATTCAGCAATTAAGAAGACAAAAAAATGAGGTGTGGAAGTATAAACAAGAATGCCTATGGCATTTAAAATACATCCTAAGATCATGGAGTGTTTTCTTCCTAGATAATCTGCAACTGCACCCGTTGGAACTTCCAAAAGAAATATCCATAGCATAAACCATGATTGGAGCATCATAATTTGGGTGAAGGTTAGTTTCCCCCAATCGGTAAAGAAAGGAACAAGAACAGCCCCTACAAAATGAAGATGTATACAAAATCTAAATGCAAGAATTTTCCACAAATTGGCTTTGTAAGTAGACATTGGGGGTCAGGGTACTATGAGGGTAACTTTTTGTCATTTTAAGGCCGATATAGTATATAGGAGGAAGCTTTTAGGTGGTTATGTTTAGAAAACAATATTGTTTCCTTTTAGTTGCTCTGTTTCTCATTTCTTTCAATGTAAAAGCAGAGTCTCAAGAAGTTCTCGATCTGTTAAATAAGATGACCCTTCAAGAAAAAATAGGTCAAGTCTTTATGGTGGGTCTGTCAGATAAAGAACTTTCTTCGCAGACAAAGTTGTTTTTAAAAAAATATCAGTTTGGTAATTTTATTTTATTTTCACACAATATTAAAAATGTGCCTCAAGTAAAAAAATTGATTGAAAATTTAAAAGGTATACACTCTCATCCGCTTTTTATAGCTACTGATCAAGAAGGTGGAGAAATTGTTCGCCTTCATGAAAAAGAGTTCCGAACTCCTTCTGCCATGGCACTTGGTATGACTCAAAGCGAACAGCTTATCTACGAAACTGCTTCTTATATTGCATATCAATTAGATCGCGTGGGTTTTAATTTAAATCTTGCTCCTGTGATGGATATTAATACAAAAGGTAATACGGGTGTTATAGGCAATCGAGCCTTTGGAAATACACCAGAAACAGTAAGTCAAATGGGCTCTGCTTTTATTCGTGGTCTTCAAGAAGGGGGCATGAGTGCTACAGCAAAACATTTTCCAGGTCATGGAAGTGCCATTGGTGATTCCCATGAGGGTTTTTCTATTTTACCTTATTCCCTCGACAAAATTAAGAAATGGGATCTTGTTCCTTTCAAAAATGCAATTCTCTCAGATGTTGATGTTATTATGACGGCTCATGTGACACCTCTCGGCGAAAAATTACCAGTGACACTTTCTTCCAAGTATCTCAAAGACCTTCTTCGTGATGAACTTCACTTTCAAGGGCTCATTTTAAGTGATGATTTAGAAATGGATGCTGTGGGTAGAAATTACGGCCTTGAGAAAGCGGTTGTGCAATCTTTTTTAGCTGGAACAGATATGATTATGGTTACAGGACAAAAGACAAACCAGAAAAAAGCTTATGAAGCACTTTATAATGCTGTTAAGAGTGGGGCTGTGTCAGAATCAAGACTTAATGATTCTGTAAAAAGAATTTTATCTATAAAGCTTAAAAGAAAAGCCATTGAAAGAAAAGTGGCACAAGTTCCCTCTTTTGATTTTAAGAAAAAAATTGCTGAAAAGGTTTTCACTGTTATTCATAAATCAGATTCCTTTAGCCCCATAGAAGATCATAAAAAAAGTATATTAGTCATTACTTCTCTTCGTGTCTTTTATGATGACGTGAAGAAAGATTATTCCAATGCCCATTTTAAATATTTAAAAGAGGAGTTTTTAAGAAGTGATCACAATGAACTACTCAAAAATATTTCAAAAGAAGAAAACAAGTATGACTATATTGTTGTTGGTTTTACAAGGAATACTCATGTTAAATTTATTAATGATCTTATTGAAAAAGTAAAAACACCAATTATTGCTGTCTCTTTTTCAGCGCCTTATTTTAGTGAAATGCTTCGTACAAAGTCTTATTCCTATATTTGCACTTATGATCGAAATCCTGAATCCATAGAGCTTACTCTTTCTTATCTCAAAGGCGAATTCAAACCCTAAAAGGGTGGGGCTGTTGAAAAAGTCACAAATAGGTGGGTTACCGTCATCCTGAGCGAGAGCCGAGGATCTCCTAGTTTTGATATTAGGGGATTCTTCGGCTAAGGCCTCAGAATGACAAACTGAGAATATAACTTTTTCAACAGCCCCAGGGTGATGAGTGCTCATCGCTACCTCCTTTTATTGACAATATCTGCTTTGTTTCTGTAAAACTGAAAGTTTATGAAGAACATTCTTATTAGAGGCGCTCGTCAGAACAATCTTAAAAATATAGATCTTGAAATACCTCATCAAAAATTAGTTGTTATTACAGGACCCAGTGGTTCTGGTAAATCCTCTCTTGCTTTTGACACCATTTTTGCTGAGGGAAAAAGGAAATTTATTGAGTCTTTGTCGACCTATGCAAGACAATTCATGGAGAGGGTAGAAAAGCCAGATGTAGATCTTATCGCTCATATTTCTCCCACCATTGCTATTGAACAAAAAAATGCAGTTAAAAACTCAAGATCAACAGTTGGAACCACAACAGAAATATATGATTATTTAAGGCTTCTTTATGCCAAAATTGGAACCCCCTTTTGTCCGAAATGTCATAAGAAAGTTGAGAAAGAGACAGTGAGTGATGTTACAAATTTTCTTTTAAAAGAGCTTAACTCTACACAAATTTATTTTTTAGCGCCTATGAATATCCCCCATGGGAAAAAATGGAATATTTTTGCGAAAGAACTTGAAAAAAAAGGACTCACGCGGGTTTTTTATAAGAATGATATTAAGAAAATCTCAAGCTTATCTTCTTTTAAGGGTGAAACAGTTCTTATTTTGGTAGATCGTATTGAAATTTCAGAGGAGAAGAAGGCTAGAATTTCTGATTCTATTGGGCTTTGTTATGAGTTATCGGGGGGCATTATTCGTCTTTATGATCCCGATACAAAAAAAATGTTTATTTTTAGTTTGGATTTTGCCTGCGCTAAAGACAATTTCAAATTTCCGGATATGAGTCCTTATTTTTTTTCATTTAATAATCCTTATGGAGCTTGCGATAGTTGTAACGGTTTTGGAAATCATCTTTTAGTTGATGAAGATCTTGTCATACCCGACCGAAGTTTAAGCCTTGAAGACGGTGCTATTGAACCTTTTACAAAACCAAGCAAGGTCAAGTGGCAAAAAAGAGTTTTAGAGTTTGCAAAAAGAAGAAAAATTAAAACAAATATTCCTTATTGTGAACTAAAAAAAAGTGAGAAAAAACATCTTTTTAAAGGAGACAAAACTTTTAAGGGACTAGA
>CAYJUJ010000144.1:0-4461 GCA_964373325.1 uncultured bacterium | reverse complement strand
AAAAGCCACCTCTTCTGAAAAACCAGTTATTCAATTGGGCATGGGTTATTGGCTCTGGAAAAGTGGACAAAAAGAAAATGCCCAGAAAATTTTTGAAACACTCGTTTCAAAGAAAAATTTCATTCTTAAGGATTATGCTCTTTTCTTTCTAGGAAGCCTTTATTATGAAACTTACAAATTAAAATCATCCCTGAATACTCTCAATCAAATTCAAGAACACATATGGTTAGAGAAAAAAGAGCTTTTTGTCATGAAGGCTAATCTCTACTTTTGGCTTAAACAAAATGAAAAGGCCACAGAATACTACGAAAAGTATTTTAATATCACACAAAATCTTCCTCTTATAACTTATACACAAAAAGTAGAAGCTCTTCTTTTTCCAACACTGCGGCTGGCCATGCTTAAAGAAAAAACGTCCCCTGAAGAAGCATTAAAACTTTATGAAAAATTAAGTGTTCTCTTCCCTGAAGAAACGCCTCGTTTTATTCAGAAAAAAATAAACTCTTTAGCATATAAGCTTGCAAAAAAATGGGAAGAGCCACTAGACAATCTTTTTCTTAAGGGGGAGAGCTATTTTGAAGCTCTTAATTACACAAAAGCAGAACGTTTTTATTTAGATTATTTAGACAAAACCCAAAATAAAGGCGCATTTGCCTTTCAGACTCTTAAAAAACTCCAAACTATATATAAAATAACTAAAAAAGTTCCTGAACAGGATAAAATTCTTAATGCCCTTAAAGACTTTGATGGAACTAAAATACAGAAAAATGAGAATCAACAACTTCTTGAACTTGCTAAATTCTATTGGACTCACGATCAATTTGAAGAGGCCCTTAATACAGTAAACATCATGCTTAAAAAAAGTCCTAAAAATTACCGTGATGAAGCTAAAGTAATTAAAGCCCAAATTTATGCACAGAGTAAAAACTATACGGATGCGATCAAGATTTTAGAATCCATTATTTTTATTCAAAAAGATGAAATCAAAGAAAAAAGACTTTACCTTTTAGGGTGGTACTATTATTTGACAGGACAATTCAAAGACTCTCATAAATCATGGAGAAAACTCACCCAAAAATTTGATAAAACCTCTGCCTATTACCTCCCCTCTCTTTATTGGCAAATTGAAGCTTTCCAGAAAAATGAAACCCGCGCTCTTTCTAGTAAAAATATCGATATTTACGATACTTTATTTAAAACAGACCCATATTCCTATTATGCCTATTTAGCTCACCATGAAACGTCTCTAAGAGAGAAGCAAACCCTTCCCTCTTCTCTTTCCTTTCAATTTCCAAGACAGATCTTAGAATATTATAAGGTCAATGCAGATTGGCTAGAAATAACAAAGCTTCTCATTCAAGCAAAACTACTAACACATGCTAAAGAAACCCTAAATCAAGCATTCTATAATTTATCTTCTATTGAAATTCCTTGGCAGATTAAACTTTTTCAACTGTTTCACACAACTTCATCGGAAAAAATACCTGCTGATTTAAAATTATTACAAGCAGCACTTTATTCTGCAATAGGAGAACATTTAAAAGCAATAGTCATTATTAATGCTCTTGTTAAGAACGAAGAGAAATTACCATCTTACTATCTCAAATTTCTCTATCCTCGACCTTACTGGGATATTGTAAAAAAATATGCAAAAAAGTACCATGTTTCTCCATATCTTGTTCTTTCCATGATGAGGCAAGAGAGTGCTTTTGATCCGCTCGCCCGCTCTGCTTCTGATGCTTTGGGAATTATGCAAATTTTACCAGAGATGGCACAAATATTAGCCCGAGAAAAAAAGAAAAAGTTTGTGATGTCAGAGCTTTTTGATCCAGAAAAAAACGTTGATTACTGCCTCCATTTTTTATTGCAGCTTCTTAAAAAAAATAAAAATAATCTCATCCTAGCCTTAGCTTCCTACAACGCAGGAGTGCCTGTTGTAGAAAAATGGCTCACAAACATTCAAAGAGATGACGTGAGGGAGTTTATTGAGCTGATTCCCTACCTTGAAACGCGAAATTATGTGAAACTTGTGATTCGAAACTATAATAACTATCTTTCTATCTATGAAAACAAAATTTTGCCAACCGTCAATGAGCTGTACAAAACTTATCAAGCAACTCCTATCTTATTAAAATAACTAGAGTTTTTGAAATTTTTACTATTTCATAGCCAATTTAAGCGACATTTTACGTCTTTTTTTATAAAATAAAACTTGAACAATATTATTTAAGTTATTGAAATTACTTAACTTTAGTAAATGGCACGGTGTTTGCTCTTCTAAGTATGTAGATGAAGAGCAGAATTATTATAACCTTAGATGTTCTTATTATCGCAGCTACCCTAACGGTGGGTCTCCAAGGCTGGAAAATTGGAATTAAACAAGCCAGTGCTGTTTGGAAATGGAAAGAATCAACTCTTACACCCCTTTCCCATTACAACCCAAACGATCCAGGTCTTAAAGCAAGTTGGGTTTTCAAAAAAGACAAAGATATTCTTGATGCCTTTGAAGCATGGAAAATACAACGGGGAAGCCATGAAGTGGTTGTAGCTATTGTTGATACTGGTGTTGATCTGAAACACCCTGATATTGCTTCCAATCTCTGGAAAAACCCAGGTGAGGTAGGGGCCTATCTTGATAAGAAGACAGGTACTATTAAATATAAAGAAAACGATGACATTGATAACGATGGAAATGGATTCGTAGATGATGTTTACGGATGGGATTTTACAACAGATCAGTGTGAAAATAAAATATGCCGAAGTGGTTCTATCCCAGCTGATGAACATGGCCATGGTACCCATGTTGCGGGCATTATTGGAGCAGCCGGAAATAACGGAGAAGGTATTTCAGGAATGAGTCCAAAAGTTTCTTTAATGATTCTGAAATATTATGATGCACAGGCGAAGGGATCAAGTAACCTTTCTAATTCTATTCGAGCTTTAGAATATGCTGTTAAACAAGGGGCTCACATTGTTAATTACAGTGGAGGTGGCCCGCAATTTGTTCAAGAAGAATTTAATGTTCTACGGCAAGCCCAAAAACAAGGAATTCTCATTGTTGCTGCAGCAGGTAATGAAGGATCCGATATTGAAACAAAACATTATTACCCAGCTTCTTATAATTTAAATAATATTCTTTCTGTAGCATCCATCAATGAAGAAGAAAAACTTAGCTCAAGCTCTAACTTTGGAAGAAAAGTAGATGTAGCAGCACCCGGTGAAAATATTTATAGCACGCTTCCTCTTAATAAAGGCAAGTATGGAAGTATGACAGGAACATCTCAAGCAACTGCTTTTGTCACAGGAATTGCAGCGCTTGTTTTAGCACAGCATCGAAGTTGGACTGGCAAAGATGCAGCTCAACATATTAAGACAAAAATTCTAAATTCAGTCAAAAAGATTCAATCCCTCACTGGTAAGATTTTTTCAGGCGGCAAAGCTAACGCCGTCTCTGCATTAAAGCCCTAATGTCATTCTGAGGCTTTAGCCGAAGAATCCCCTCATATCAAAATCTAGGAGATCCTTCGTTACACTCAGGATGACAAAAACTTCCTAATAATCTTTAAGTTCTTTTCAAGTACACCGCGTTGTAGCTCAACTGCTTCTTGTGCTTTTTTTCCATAGTTGTCTCTTAAAGAGGGGGTGCTCAATAGAGCGGAAATTTTTTCTTCTAACTCTTCTTTATTTTGAACAGAAATGACTGCTTCCTTCTGACAGAGATAAGACGCTACTTCTTTAAAATTATCTACATAAGGACCGAATAACACTGCCTTTCCTAAAATGGCAGGCTCAATCATATTGTGCCCTCCCCCAGGTGAAAAAAGACTTTTTCCAACAAAGACAATGGAAGAAGAGCCGTACACATCCATAAGCTCCCCAAAAGTATCAAGGATAAGAATAGAAGCAGATAAATTCTCTATGAGTTGAAAAATAGGAAAAGAGCTTTTACTTCTTAGCTCAAAAGGCATATTTTTAGACTTCAATAATTTTATAACTTCTGGAACTCTTTCATGGTGACGAGGCGCTAATATAAGATAGAGAAGAGGATATTTCTTTTTAAGTTTCTCAAAAATATCGATTATTACAGATTCTTCTCCCTCGTGAGTGCTCGCTGCAGTCAAAATTAATCTACCCCCTGTCATTTCTGTTTTTTTGGGTGGAGTGGAAACATCAAATTTTAAATTTCCTGTAACTTGGATTTTATCTTCGGGAACACCCATTTCTCTAAAAAAAGAAAACAATTTTTCTGACTGGACTCCAAAAAAACTGATTTTTTGAAAGATATGCTTGTAAAAAAACCGAAGCGTTTTATATCTTTTTTGTGACCTTTCTGACATTCTGCCATTCATAACAACAAGGGGAATTTTTTTTCGAGAGGCTTCCATAATAAAGCGAGGCCATAATTCCGATTCAAAGAGTATAATAAAATCTGGTTTTAGAAGACGAAAAACATGTCTTATA
>CAYJUJ010000143.1:0-4603 GCA_964373325.1 uncultured bacterium | reverse complement strand
AAAACCAGAATTAGAAGAAGAATCAAGACTTTGGTTTAAAAAATGTGAAGAAAACGACCCCGAAGCCCTGGGGTTTTGGAAAAGCTTTAAAGGTAAAAGATTGGAAGAATTCGAAAAAATTTATAAAAGGCTTGGGGTCTCGTTTGATTTTACTCTAGGAGAAAGCTTTTACACTGACAAGATGGAGGCTGCATTAAAAGAGATCCAAAATAAAAAATTACTCAAAGAAAGCGAAGGAGCTTTGATTGTTGATTTGGAAAAATATGAAATGCCCCCTTGTTTGCTCAAGAAAAAAGATGGTGCTACTCTTTATGCCACTCGTGATCTAGCTGCAGCTTCCTATAGATATAACAAACATCATTTTTCAAAAATGATTTATATCGTTGCCGCCGATCAAACACTTCATTTTCAGCAAATTTTTAAGGTTTTAGAGCTTATGGGGTATGAATGGGCTAAAAATTGCATTCACACACCCTTTGGGCTCATTGGCTTTAAAGAAGGTAAAATGTCAACCCGTGAAGGGAAGATCATCCTTTTAGAAGAAGTTTTAGATAAAGCTCAAGAATTAGTACTTAAAAATATTGAAGAAAAAAATCCAAATTTAAAAAATAAGGAAGAAATTGCAGAACAGGTAGGCATTGGAGCTATTATTTTTAGTGATCTTTCACAAAAAATGATTAAAAATGTTACATTTGATTGGGATGAAATTTTAAACTTCGATGGAGAAACAGGCCCTTACCTTCAATACACCTACGCCCGCGCCTCAAGCATTCTTAGAAAGTCACAAGAAAAATTTTCAACTTCTGACCTTTCACTTCTTAAAGAAGAACAAGAAGTAAAGCTTATTAAAACGCTTTTTTTATTTCCCATTATTCTTGAATCAACTATCAAACACTTAGAACCCTCTATTTTGGCAAAATATCTTTTAGATGTGGCTAAAGAATTTAATCGTTTCTATTTAAATCATAAAGTGATTGTAGAAGATCCAGCCCTTCACAAAGCAAGACTTTCTTTGGTGACTGCTACTTGTTATGTTTTAGGTAACGGCATGCAACTTCTCAACATGGAAACCCCTCATGAGATGTAGCTAATTACCTCCTCTCCCTTGATGGGAGAGGGAGCATATTTCAGCATCATTTGAGCCTGGATTACCCGGTCAAGCCGGGTAATGACATAGTGTAAACGATTGGATCTGGGGTAGTGCTTTCATATAGCTTTTTCATAAATGCGATACTTTTTGTAAACTTTGGCACCCAAATGGATGAGGGATTTATTCAATTGATGATTGTCTTCAAGAACCCATGAGAGCTCACCCTTCATCATATTTAATTTTCGGCCCCTTTTAATAAGCTCATGATAGCCAACAGCACCAAGACCCGTCTTTTGATATTCTTGTAAAACCCCTAAAGCAAAAACCCGAATACTTGAAATTTTTTTAAAATCACGCATGAGTTTTAACCAACCAAATGGGAAAAGCCGCCCATTTAAGGGTTTTAAAATTTCATTAAGATTTGGTAGCGCTAAACAAAAACCAATTGGTTTGTGGTTAGCCTCCATCACAAAAGTAAAGTCTGGAATAGCTATTTCTTTCAATTCTTTGAGTTTGTCTTCCATTTCTTCCCGCGTCATAGGAACAAATCCCCAATTTCGGCTCCAAGCATCATTATAAACTTGATAAGCCAAATCAACCTCTTCTTGCGCTGCTTTTTTGAGATTCACGTTTCGAATTGTTATATTGTATTCTTTCCTCGCTGTTTCTGAAATATGAATAAGTGCTGGTGTTTCTGAATCCTTACCATCAAGAAAATAGGCTAATAAATCTTTACTTTTCCTAAGACCATACCCTTCTAAAAGGTTCACATAGTAAGAGGGATTATAAGACATCATAATATAAGGAGAAGACTGAAATCCCTCAATCAAAAGACCCGAATCATCATTAATAGAAGGGCTGACCGGCCCTTTTAAAAGCGTCATTTGATGTTCCGCTCCCCATGTTGAAACAGCATCTAAAAGAGATTGATTCACTTTTGGGTCATGGGTACACTCAAAAAAACCAAAAAAGACTGCTTTCTCGCCTGTGTATTGATTGTGATTGCGGTTTAAAATAGCTGCTATTCGCCCAACACACTTGCTATTTTTATAAGCAAGAAAGAGCTGAAGTTTAGCATTTTTGTAAAAAGGATTCTTTTTAATATCTAAAAGTTTTTTTTGGACTGCAAACAAAGGAGGCACCCAGTAAGGATCACTCTCATAAATCCGCCAAGGAAATCTCAAAAAATCCTTATTGTTATAACTTACTTTTTTGATCTCAATCATAGGATATTCCAAGCTATATGCTGTCTTCTCAAAGCTTTCAACTGTTTTTTAAAAAAATAACTTCCTTGACAAGAAAAACAAGCATGCAGAAAATTGGTTTATGAAAAATTCTTTAGAGCTCACATATACTATTGCACTTAATTCTAGTTCTATCTCCCCTTTGCAAAGAAAAAAATTACTAGATCACTTTCAAAGTTTTGAAGAAATTTTCGCGGCCACTCAACATAAATTATCCCGCATTGAAGACATTCGAGAAGAAACAGTTAAAACCCTTCTTCAATATAAGGATTTGAGTAGAGCTGAAAGAGAGCTTGAAAAAGCAAAAAAAATGGGGATTCATCTCCTTTCTTTTTATGACCCCTTGTTTCCCATTTCACTAAAAAACCTTGTTGATTCCCCTTGCCTGCTCTATGTTAAAGGAAACTTAAACTGCTTAGAATACCAAGCTTTAGCCATTGTAGGTTGTAGAAAAGCAAGCTTTTATGGCATTTCTGTAACTTCACAGTTTACTGAAATATTTGTTAAAAAAGGGCTTGCTATTATAAGTGGGGCCGCTCGTGGTATTGATACCCAGGCTCATAAAACTGCTTTGGAAAACAGTGGCAAGACAATTGCTGTTCTAGGTTGTGGAGTGGATATTGTTTATCCCCCAGAAAATAAAAAATTGTTTGATGATATTTCCAAAGAAGGATGTCTTATTTCAGAATTTCCTCTAAGTTCACCACCTGATAAATTTAACTTTCCTAAACGCAATCGTATTATCAGCGCTCTTTCTCTAGGTACACTTGTTGTTGAAGCGCCTAAAAAAAGTGGGGCTCTCATTACTGCACAGTGTGCACTGGAGCAAGGAAAAGAAGTATTTGCAGTTCCGGGTCCCATTCTTTCTCCTCATTACGAAGGATCTAATCATTTGATAAGCCAAGGTGCTTACCTTGCACAGTCAGCTCAAGATGTCTTATGGATTTTGGGGATTGACAAGAATGATAAAACTTCTTATAGCCAAAAAAGTTCTGATTATCTTGAAACGCTTTCTGAAGAAGAAAGAAAAATTTTAAACATCCTTGGAGAAGCGCAAACAGCTGATGAAATAGAAAGGGTAACAGCATTAGATATCAAAACAGTACAAGAGTTATTAACTCACATGCAATTAGAGGGGTACATTAAGGAAGTAGTTGATAAAAAGTTTATTCGAGCAGAGGAGGTAAGCACTTGAACGGAAAAATGCTGGATGTTGTAGGAATTGTTCTTGAGAATCTAACAGACGAAAAAGAAGGAAATGAAAACTTGGTGGATAGTCTTATTGCCAAAGGCTTTACTCTAGCGGAAATTGAGGGTGCTTTTCAATGGATTGCTAAGGCTATTTTTTCAGACCCAGAAAGAAACTCGAACCCCCAATCCTTAAGAATATTAACTCCGCCTGAAAAAGCCAAGATAACTCCAGAAGCATGGGGTATGCTGATTCGGCTTAAGAAAAAGAAGATTATTGACGATTATTTGCTTGAGGAGATTCTTGAAAAAGCCATGACTGTGTCTTCAGAAACAGTTAATATTGAGAGAATGAAAAGCCTAGTTCAAGTGACCCTTTTTAATTCATCACAACTTAAATGGGAAGGGCCTGCCAACTCTCTTCTGCACTAATCTCAATCATAAATGAATCATATTAATCTCGTTATTGTTGAATCACCAGCAAAAGCAAAAACGCTGGAAAAATACCTTGGCTCTAAATTTAAAGTCAAAGCCTCTGTAGGGCACATTAAAGACCTCCCCAAGTCAAAGCTTGGGGTTGATGTTAAAAACCATTTTGAACCTCAATATGTCATCCTTAAAGACAAAAAGAAGATTTTGACTGAACTTCTTAATGCAGCCAAGAATGCTGATAAAGTTTATCTAGCTCCTGATCCAGACCGCGAGGGTGAAGCTATAGCATGGCATATTTATGAAGAAGTAAAAAAAATAAATAAAAATATCTACCGTGTGAGTTTTAATGAAATCACTCAGCGCGCTGTTCAGAAAGCTTTTGAAAATCCACAAGGTTTAAACGAGAATAAGTTCAATGCTCAGCAAACTCGCCGCATCCTTGATAGGCTTGTTGGTTATCTCATTAGCCCTATTCTATGGGATAAAGTTCAAAGAGGCCTCTCTGCAGGCCGCGTTCAATCGGTAGCTGTCAGGCTTATTGTTGAACGAGAAAGAGAAATTCAAGCTTTTAAACCAGAAGAGTATTGGACCATTTCAGCCAAGATTGAAAAAAGGTGCACATAATTGAAGCAAATCTTATTAAAATTAA
>CAYJUJ010000142.1:669-4624 GCA_964373325.1 uncultured bacterium | reverse complement strand
TTCGCATATTTTGAACTATCAAGTTTTGAAAGAAGGGGAGAATCATTTCCAATTTATTTTTAAGGAGAAAAAAATGGGCTATCTTATAGCTCGATATTTTAGTGATGAAAAAATGACCTCAGTTCCAAAATATCCTCTTAGGACTACTGCTGTTTTTACAGGAAATCCAATTGCCACAGATCAAGAAAGAAGAAATATATTTCTTATTATAGGTCAACACAAACCCAAAACCTATTCTCTAAGTGGAAGGGTATCCACTGAATATCCAAATATAAAGCCTTATTCTGAGCCTGTTTCTAATATTGTTCTTGAGTTAGAGGGAACAGATGTTGTTTTAAAGCCAGATAATCAGGGAGTTTTTTATCTAGATCAACTTCTTTATCTTGACGGTATTATTCGAGTTGTTGAAAATCAAAAAATTCTCAAACGTATTCCGCTTTATCTTGATACAAGTCAATACATTGATATTGCCGTTCGCAAAAGTGATGACAAATATCAAAATACACTGAGAGGGCAAATTTTAGATGAAAAAGGAAAACCCCTCTCCAACGTGCGTTTCTACATAAAGGAGTTCAAACAAGTTGCGCAGTATTTTGATGAAAACTTGAAACCATCTGAAAGGCTCGAAAGTACCTTTCACAATGGACTTTTCATGTTCCCTCATGTTCCAGAAGGTATTTGGACGCTTGAAGCGTACAGAGGTAAAGAGTTTTTGGGTTTTTATCGCTTTTCTCAAAAACAAGCTACACTTATGGAAGTAGTTTTGGAGAAGAAAAAGCCTGTGGTTTTAAGTGGTACGCTTATAGATTTATCTGTGACTCAAAATGTGGAGCCTAAAGTTATTGTAGGTGCTGAGGTTAGAGTTGTTGGATATTCATGGATATCCAAGACAAATGAACAAGGCATTTTTAGTTTTAATCCTATTCCAACATTACAAAACTATATTGAACTTGAGGTGGATCATCCCAATTTTTCACTTGCAAATATTAAGTATAAAGAGGAGCTCAAATTTATTTACTTATCTCAAGGTTTTTTACAGGATGGAGAATTATCACTTCCTAAACGACCTCAGACTGGGCATTTGTGGGCTGATCTTGCCTTTTTCGGAATGGAGTTGAAGGTGGTAAGCTCTGATCCTTCTACGTTTCCTATATATTTAGGTGAAAGTGGGGTTGATTTTTCATCAAGACATACACTATCTTCAGGGCACCACAGATTCATATCTTTTAATGTTTCAGAGGGTGAGCAGTATTTTTCCTTCTACACACCTCAAGGGCAATTTCGGGGACTTACAACGCTTAATTTTGTGCCTCAATATACAACCTTATTTCTACCGTGATCCTTTTTTCTTCAGTGCTTCAATGTATTGTTTGGCTTCCTCCGCCTCTTGGTTAAATTGATCCATGTATTTTTTAGAACCTAAAGGCAACTTTAACCAATGATCTTCTGGTAAATAGTAATTGGCACTAAATGCCTTTGATTTAAGTTCAGGGTTATAGGTTTTAATGTCTTGTAAACTTACGTTACATATTTCCATAATAGTTTTAACACGCATGGAATATTCCATAACAATATCATCATAGGTTAAAGGAGATTTTTTCTCCAAATCTTCAAAAAGAAGATCGTGATATTTTTCGGTATAGAGGGCCGCTAAGAATTCAGCATAATAATTTTTTGAAGCAAAACCATAGTCAGGATGTTCAAATTTTTTGATGATGTGAGGAAGGTGTTTTGTGCCTAGTTTATAACGTGCACTATGAAGAAGGGCTGGGCCATGATGATAGGCTGAAATAGCCAGTGGCCAATCCCCAAATATTTTATAGTTTTCTTTGAGAAGTTCAGCAGCTGCTTCTGTTGCCTTAAGAGGGCTTAATCTCTCATCAATACTATTATCAATTTTGTCTAGAAAATGCTTTCCTGTTTTTCTCATAAATTGCCACATGCCTGCAGCGCCTACGTAAGAATAGGCCTTAGGGTTAAAAGATGATTCAACAATAGGTAAGCGAGTGAGCTCTATTGGCAAATGATGTTTTGCGAATATTTCTTCCATGTTATCAATATAGAGACCAGATTGTTTAATAGCATGGGCAATACTATTTCTAAGCCCTCTTTGCTCACGAACTTGTGAGGAGCTTTTCCCAATCCGAGAACGAGCTTGACTGACAGCAACCTTTTCTTTGCTTTTTGACATGCCAGCTGTGTTTACAACGGCAAAAATTTTCCAAGGCATTTCTGAGTCATGAAGAATGATGTGATTACTGGAATAAAGGTTGAAGACTTTAAACCAGAATAGTACCCTTTCTTTAAAATCAGAAGAAATATCAAACTCGTTTGATATTCTATTTTCTCTATCTTCCAGAAGATCTTCTAAAAAGGAAGTTTTTTCTGATTGGGAAAGGGAAGAGAATAGTTTGGGGTGAACTTCAAAGTGTTGTTCAAGGGGTGAAATTGTTTCTTCTAGGTTTTTAAACGTAAATACATCTTCCATTTCGCCTTTTTCTACTTTGTGTCGATAATTGGCATAAAGACTTAAGCAGAATATAGAGAAAAAACTTGCGTAAATAGTTATTTTTACTATTCTTTTTATAGAAAAAAGGGTATTCCTGACCCACTTTACCATTCTTTTTTTCATAGCAATTATTGAAGGAATGCAATGAAGATGCCAGAAGAGTTAAAATACAAGTATATGATTTTACTAACCTATTCTAAAATCTATTCTAAAAAAGAAAGATAAGATGACAATTTTTGTATTCAAATCTCAAAATCAACTGTTGGTTTTGGGGCGAAAAATCGACAGGTATAATTTTAGGCAGTTTCTAAAATGTGTAGTCTTTAAGGATTCTTAGGGCGGATTTAAAGCCACTTCGCACAATTTGTTCCATAACGGGAGTTGAAAGATTAAAATGATCCGCAAAGAAAAATTTATAATCTTTAGGATGTGGGTGAATAAAAATGTAGTCTAGGTTTGGATTGTAATCGAGATCTTGGGTAAGCTTATCACAAAGCTCTTTTCTTTTGTCGTCAGGTAGCCCATGAGTTTTAAAAAAGCGGCTTACAGTATCAATGACAAGAATTTTATCATCATGAATTTTTTTAGAGGTTAGGATTTTTTGTTCTATTGATTGATAAATGGCTTGGATCATCACGGAGGACATTCCATAGTTTATGAGAGACCCCACCGTTTTTACATAGTGATAAGGTTGGTGTGTATAGGATGAGATAATAAGATCTGCACCTGCATCTTTAGCAACATGGGTGGAAAGTGTTTTTTTAATTTCTCCATCAAAATAATAAACATTTTTACCATTTTTCTTTACGGGATAGGGGCGAAAAAAAGGAGGGAGGGAGGCAGAGGCTGCAGCGGCAACCGATATAGGGGTATTCGAATAATAATCACACTGATGTTCTTCTGAGTACCCTCCTCCATTAAGTGATTTAGCACCAAAAACCGTTTTTTGTGAGGCATCAAGTTGAGTTGCAACAATGTACTGCTCCACGCAAAGATCTTTAAGGCTATTTGTTTTAAGAACTCTTGTGCGCAGGTATTTTTCTATACCGCCTGTTGTGAAGGGGCTATTGAGAGTAAAATAATTTTTAAGAAAAGCCTCTAGTCCTCCTTCTGCAACACGTTTACTTGGAAACAATAATCTTTTTACATTTTTGAAGAGATCTGGTTTTGCTAAATGAAAAATACTTAAATAAGATAAATCTAAAGGTGTAGTTTTGTGGTTTTTATAGGCAAAAGATTGAATGATTTCAGATAATGGGTGTCCTTGAGCTAAAAGTGAAGTAACGAGTGCCCCCGCACTTGAGCCTACATAGATTTCAACAGCATTTTGTGGCTTTTCTTGAGCCTCGTTTTTGAGCCCCCCATAAAAATGAATTCCTTTTTTCTCAAGTGCAAGACAAACACCGATATGAAAACAAGCTGCCTTAACAGCGCCCCCACTAGCTA
>CAYJUJ010000142.1:0-659 GCA_964373325.1 uncultured bacterium | reverse complement strand
TATTATAATGATAGGAAGCAAGTCAATGAAAGGACTAGATAATAGCTGGGTGCCCTTGGTTGACTATTCACTCAAGCAAGGAATATCCACTTCGACGATTCGTCGTCGTATCAAGGCAAAAAAGCTTAAATTTAAATTGCATGAAGGAAAGTATTATATTTTTTGCGATCCTGAAGAAATTGAACGCTTTGAAAAAGAAACTGTTGATACCGAGGTTTTAAAGCAAGGCCTCAATGTAGCAACAGATGCCTTACACAAACTAACTGATGTAACAACCGATGCCTTAAAAAGTAAGGATATTATTATAGAAGCACAAACTCGAAAAATGAGGCTCCTTGAAGAAGAAATTCAGGATTTAAAAACTCTCGTCACAGTCCTCGAAGAAAAAAACAGTTAATAATGGAAGCGAAACTGGAAATCTAGTGGTATCTACTTCTAGTTGAAGTGTGCTTTAGCACACTTCAACTATCCCGAGCGCCAATAGGCGCGAGAGGATCTCCTCGTACTGGAGAAGGATCTCCTAGTTTTGATATTAGGGGATTCTTCGGCTAAGGCCTCAGAATGACAGTTAGACCTCAGCGAATGACAGAAAGAAGAGTCACTCTTTCAGCATGAATTAGTGTATGGAGTCCGGTTTCTATTTTAGTGAGTACGGTATA
>CAYJUJ010000141.1:0-4723 GCA_964373325.1 uncultured bacterium | reverse complement strand
CTCGTAAGAGAGCAGGTCTTGCAGCGTACTCAGCAAAGAGATCTGTTTTGAGCAGATCAATGAAAAGAGCATCAGGAAAATGATGTCCAATCCAATAGGTTTTGCCTACTTTTCTCGGTCCCCAGAGAAAAGCAGACTGTTCTTTTGGTAAATTGAGTTTTATCAGCCTATTTAAAATCTTACCCATAAGGTAATTTTATCTAGATAAAATTACCTGTCAAGTCAAAGAAGTAAGAGCATTAAACATGCCCTCACTCGTTAGTGACTCGGGGCTCCAAAAATATCTTTTCTAATAGTAATACCCCATGGTATGTTGGTTTGTATTGAAACAAGCTCAAAAGAGAGTTTTGAAGTTTGTTCTGCTTCTTTCCTTGTGTTTTCAACCTCTATTTGCTGATGAAAAAACAGCATCATTGTTCCTAGATAACCAAGTTTATGTAAACAATCTCGAATATACAGGCAGTGTCAGCCAAATCCGAACAGGTGAAACATTTTTTGGAAATCATCTAACAGCAGGTACACAAGTTGAATTCATACCTCCTCATTTCTTTCGAGGAGGAATACTCACTCGTATGCGCTTTGGGGACCAAAAAATTGATACAGTACTTCCAGTTTTCTCTATCCACACCCTGTTTTTGGAAAAAAAATTGGAACTTATCGCAGGCTCTCTTAATGTAAGGCATAAAACAGATGAGTTTATAACAGATAACAATTTATTCTATATAAGACCTGCTGAACTTGGATTACAAACTATAGCAAACTTTTCTCATTTTGATGGAGAAACTTGGATTGATTGGCAGCGAACAGAAAATAACATTCATGGCGAAAAATTTGATGCAGGCTTAGTCACAAAATTCAAAAGTCACGGTTTTTTTGGAAAACTTCAGTGGCATTATATTCATATAGGCGGACAACTTTATAGCAACCCGGATCCTGTACAAGACGATCATTCTTTTGCTTTAGGAGGAGGCTATACAATAAATCTGCGTTGGATTAATAAATTAGAGCTTTCTGCAGATAAACTAAACTCTCTGTTTGTTATAAGAGGAAAAGGTAGAAATAGCGGAAATGGATATCAAGCAAAGATCTTAATATCCCCCTGGAATTGGAATATTTTTAGCACATTTTGGTTGGGAAAAAAATATTACCATGAAGATGGAGATCTCCTTTATCAGGCCAATAAGTACCTACAATTAGGGGTTATGAGAACTTTCCAACTTTCAGAAGGGTTAGATATCGCTTTTGATGCGCGCGCTAAAATGGTAAATGAAAAAATAGTCCACTCAGAAGGCTTACTTTTTTCTTGGAATACCGCTTATCCTTTATTCAAGTGGAAATAATAATTCTAAAATGACGGGGCAATGATCTGAACCCATAACTTCGGGAAGAATAAAGGAATTTTTAACACTCTTCAAAAGAGATGGGGTCACACAATGATAATCAATGCGCCATCCAATATTTTTTTCTCGAACCCCTGGCCGATAGCTCCACCACGTATAATGACCTCCTTCTTGATTAAAATGACGAAAAGTATCTACATAACCATGAGCAAGAAAATGATCCATCCACTGCCGTTCAGGCAATGTAAATCCAGAATTATTTTCATTGCTTTTTGGGTTTTTTAAATCAATGGGTTTATGAGCAACATTATAATCACCACATATAACTAAGTTCTTTCCCTTTTTCTTAAGATCCTCACAATAGGCAAGAAGTTTATTTGAAAAATCAAGTTTAAAGGGAACTCGACCAAGATCTCTTTGTCCATTTGGAAAATAAACATTGATAACTATAAAATTTTTAAATTCTGTTACTAAAACCCGTCCTTCATTATCATAAATATCTAGTCCCAATCCATTTTTTACAGAAATTGGTTTTTCTTTAGTGTAAGTGGCCACTCCTGAATATCCTTTTTTCTGAGCAGAAGAAAAATAAACATGGTAACCGGGAAAAGCTCTTAACTCTGGTGACAGCTGCTGGGGGTGGGCTTTTACTTCTTGTAAACACAAAACATCAGGAGAGAATGATTGAAACCATTCTAAAAACCCTTTTTTAGATGCGGCTCTTAAACCATTCACATTCCACGAAGCAATTTTCATCAAGAATCTCGCTTCTCTTTAAAAAAATTTTGGAGCAGCTTTCGACACTGTTCTTCTAACAAGCCTTCCTCAACCAATAGGGTATGATTAAGGCGGGAATCATGCACTATATTATAGAGGGAAAAAATACCCCCAGCCTTCGCATCACGGCATCCAAAAACAAGCCTAGAAATTCGCGCTTGAATAAGAGCACCAGCACACATAATGCAAGGCTCAACAGTTACATAGAGAGTAGCCCCTTGAAGGCGCCAAGAGCCTAGTTTCGTACCCGTTTCTCGTAGCACCACAATTTCAGCATGAGCTGTGGGATCACCTGTTTTTTCTTTGATATTATGAGCACGCCCTATAACGTGCCCTTCCTGAACCAAAATAGCACCAATAGGTACTTCATCATGCAGCTTAGCTTTTTTGGCTTCTTCAAGGGCTTGAAACATATAAAAAATATCTTGCGAACTCATCGTTTTGCAGTAACAGGTGAAGCTAAATTATGCAACACCAGGCATACTGTTTTTGAAGGATCTCAGTCAAGAAAGTGAACAAGGTAACCGATATAAAAATAGATACTATTATGACAATAAAATTATTAATCTGTTTATTTATTCTTTCTGTAGCGTTTTCTTCTTTCATCTATTCCAAAGGAAGCGAAAATATTTCAAAAACAACCACTTCAATAGACCCTTCTTTTGAAGTTCTTTCATATGAAGATTTTCTTCAATTTATTGAGAATCAAAAAACAAAAATAAAACAATCAGAAAAAGATGAAGATAAACAAAAAATAAAATTAGAAATGATTGAAAAAGTAGAAAAAATATTAAAAGATAAAGTGGAATCCAAGCCCCCTGCTTTCACAGGGGCAGGCTTTGAACTAGACATTGATGAAGATCTTTTTAGTGTTCAAATTTGGAATCCATTTCAAGGAGATGCTTTGGAAGCACTCAAGCTCTACACAGAAATAACAACAGGGCAAAATAAAAATAATCTTTTTATTTTGAGTGGTGCAGGTCAGGACGAAAAAATCTCTAACCTAGAAAAAATAAAAGGAGGCTTTGAGCTTATCACTGATCGGGTTTATAAAAGTAGCCATGCCTATAATTCAAAAAATAAAATTCGTCTTACCTTCTTCCAAAAAGACTCTAACACCTATATTGGTGTTAACCAAAGCATCGAAGATTATGGAAAAACACTAGAAGAAAAAGGAACAACGCGACGTGGAAAAATGTATCACCCTATTCGCTATGAACTGACCATTGATATCTATAAAAAAATAGATACTAAATCATTTCAATACGTATCATTTAATGTCCTAGATGGTCAGAGTACTGAATCGCGACACACAACTGTCAATACTGCCAAAGATATTGGAAATATTCTAACAGGAGGGCTTCTAGGTAAAGGAGTTGAATCCATGATCAAAGAAGAAACTCGAAAGATTTGGAATAAACGAAAAGAAGTATTTCAAAAGTTAATCTCTTTGTTCATCAAGAAGAGCTAAAAGCTGTTTTGTGATATCAAGGGCTTTTTCCTTGGGGCGTTTCCACATATTGCGTCCAAAAATAAACCCAAAACATCCGCTTTGAATACAGTACTTTGCATTATCAAGAAGATCTTGATCACTAACTTCTGATCCTCCACTAAAAAGAACTGGTATCCCCTGTGAAGCAGCTACAACCCTTTTGATTCTTTCTTTTTTAGCTTCAGTTGGATTCAATGATTGCAGTTTCACTTCCACATCACGGTAATAAGAAGGAACCTCATTATTATTTAGGAAATCCTTGGCGGCAGGAACTGGAATATTTGCTTTAATAATAGTAGCTCCCATTTCTGTAGCCATACGAACGGCTGATTCAATAGCATAGTTTGTATCTTTACCACCTTTAGCTTCAATAGCAGAGCCCCGAGGATAGGCCCACACAATTAAGGGTAAACCATATTTTTCACATTCTTTGCGAACCATGGCCAACTGGGGCAAATCTTCATCTTGCCTAGGAGAGCCATAATACATGGTATAGCCAACCCCTACAGCTCCAAGGGCTGCCGCATCCTCAACAAAGGAAGTGTGAACGCTTAAAGGCTCCTCTTGAGATGGAATAGAGGTTTTACCATTGATTTTCAAAATAAGAGGAATCTTATCTTTATACTGAGTCCAATACCTCTTAGCCAAACCATAATGAATGGCAACTGCGTTATATCCGCCTTCAACTCCTAGCTTCATAATATAATGGGGATTGCCAGCATCTGACTCAGCCTTTAAATGACGACAGTCGTGCTCTACAAACTGATCATAAGGAAGTATTAAACTTGTTCCACTATCTCGAACAAATTTAGAGACTTTCGCCAACTCTTCTTTTGTAAAACTAGCGGTCTTAAAAAAACGAAGTTTTCTACTCGACATATTTTATCCCCATTTCTACACAGACTTTGCTAAAGATTCAAGATCATTATTTAAAAGGGTGCATCCGCACCCGGCAAGACTCGGTCCCAACTCCTCGCGCTAGCCGCGCTCGGGTCGTCAGCCACGCCTCGCCAACCACCGCATTAGCGGTACCGGTTGGCTCCGGCATTCTCGTCATGCCCCTGTAGCAAATGCTCCTCTTCGTCGCATTTGCACATTTAATGGGTGCATTCGC
>CAYJUJ010000140.1:0-4773 GCA_964373325.1 uncultured bacterium | reverse complement strand
GCCATTAGGCTGCGCGCGAGTGTGGCTTGCCCACCGGCGTCACCCCCAAACTTTCACTGATTGCGATGGATGCTTCCTCTCCCTTGATGGGAGAGGACTGAGGTGAGGGTGATGAGCTTGCAACAACCTTCAAAGCTGGGCGTTAATATTGACCATGTAGCAACTCTTAGAGAGGCAAGACATACACGCACACCAGATCCTGTAAGCGCTGCAAAATTAGCTGAATTAGGGGGTGCTGATGCTATTGTATGCCATTTAAGAGAAGATCGGCGCCATATCCAAGATAATGATGTAGAAGAGCTTCGAAAGTCTATTGAAACAAAATTAACACTAGAAATGGCAGTTACACAAGAAATGTTAAAAATAGCCTCAAAAATCAAACCTGATACGGCCTGTCTTGTTCCTGAAAAAAGACATGAACTCACAACAGAAGGGGGGCTTGATGTTATTTCCTCTTTTCATGCAGTTCAAGAAGCTATAGCACAGCTTAAGGAATCAGGAATTCGCGTGAGTCTTTTTATTGATCCCAAAGAAGACCAAATAGGCATGGCTAAAGAAGCTGCTGCAGAAGTTATTGAGCTTCACACAGGAAAATATTGTGACTCTTTAGATGAAGTAGAATTAAATCGGCTTATTAAAGCAGCTCAATTTGCACAATCGATCGGGTTAGAGTGTAATGCCGGTCATGGATTAGATTATTCTAATATTGAATCCATAGTCACAGCCTTTAAAAAAAATAATATTGTCATTCATGAATACAATATTGGTCACAGCATTATTTCAAGGGCAGTTTTCATAGGTTTAAAAAAAGCAGTGTCTGAAATGAAAACTCTCGTTCAAAAGGCTGAAGGTAGGGAAGGGGGCTCATGATTGTAGGCATTGGCATTGATGTTGTTTCCATCAATCGAATTGAAAAGATTTATAACCAATATGGGTCACGTTTTTTAGAAAAAATTTTACATCCTCATGAAATGAAATCCATACCCCACATTAAAAATCAAAAAATGAAACGGCTCGCTTCCTTTTTTGCGGCTAAGGAAGCGGTTTCCAAAGCATTGGGAACTGGTTTTAGAGAAGGGCTATGGTTTACAGATATAGAAGTATTACGCCATAAAAGCGGCATGCCTCATTTTTCTTTCCATGGAAAAGCAAAAATAAAAAGTAAACGTCTTGGTGTTAAAAAAACTTGGCTAACTCTTTCCTACGAAAAGGATCTTTGCACCGTCGTTGCTATTCTTGAAAAATGAATCTCTACACCTCTCAAGAAATGAAGAAAATTGACCGAGATGCTCTAAATCAATTTGATATCTCGGCTGAAACACTGATGGAGAGGGCAGGGTGCGAAATAGCAGAAATTGTTGCTTCCCACTATCCCAAACATCCCCCAGTTGGAATCGTGTGTGGAAGGGGGAATAATGGGGGAGATGGTTTTGTCACAGCACGCTATCTCATAGATCGAGGCTTTCAAAGTGTAGCGGTTTTTTTACTAACTAGAGTCGAAGAGTTAAAGGGTACAGCGCTTACCCATTTTAAAAAGCTTAATTTAGAAAAAATAAAAGTTTTTGATAGTTCAGAACTGGAAAACTTAAAAACTGACTCCATTATTATCGATGCTATTTTTGGAACGGGATTGGAAGAAGAGGTCGTGGATCCTTATCGACAGGTCATTCATTTTATTAATGCCCTTCAAAAAGAGGTTATCTCTATTGATATTCCTTCTGGTCTTTCGGGAGATACAGGTGAGCCTCTGGGTTGCGCTATTCGTGCAAAGATGACGGTGGCACTTGGGGGCGCCAAAGTAGGTACAGTTTTAAATCAAGCTTCACCCTATGTAGGACAACTTTATGTAAGAGATATTGGTATTCCGCTATCTCTTCTCAAAAGTAATAAAAAACTTTTAACAAAAGAGCGTGTTAAAAACTTAATTCCAAAACGAGATGCCCAAGCCCATAAAAATCAATTTGGTCATGTTTTATCTCTTGGTGGATCACAAGGTATGGAAGGAGCGATTGAAATGGCAGCACTTTCAGCGCTCCGAGTAGGGTGTGGATTGTCATCTATAGCTAGTTTTACAAAACTTAAAAATCCTCCTCTTGAAATCATGTGTCATAAACTACCTTTTTTATTCTGGAAGAGGAGATTACGAAAAATATTAGCTGATAAAAATGTGTTGGCTCTCGGCCCTGGGCTTGGACAATCAAGACGAGCTACTTCTCTCATTCATTTTCTTCTTAAAGAATTTCATGGATCTATGGTTATTGATGCCGATGCTCTTAATATTTTAAGTATTCTTCAAAAAAATCCAAATATGATTCAAAAAATAAAAAATCTTCCTAAAAAACCGGTTTTAACACCTCACCCCGGTGAGTTTTCTCGCTTGACGCACTATACCAAACAAGAAATAGAAAAAAATAGGATTGATTTAGCCGCTGAATTTTCTAAAAAATGGAATGCAATCCTTGTTCTTAAGGGAAGTGGTACTGTTATAGCTGAACCTGGTGGAGAAATATGGATTAACCCTACAGGGAACCCAGGCATGGCAAGCGCTGGTATGGGCGATGTGCTCACAGGTATTATTGCTGGATTCATTGCACAGGGACTTTCATCTTATGAAGCTGCCGAGTTAGGAGTTTATCTCCATGGACTTACCGGAGATGTTTTAAAAAAAGAAAAAGGAGATGCAGGACTCATTGCAACAGATATTATTCAAAAATTGCCCGAAACTTTAAGTAGCCTTAAAAATGTTTGATCCCTTGGCTAGTGCGTATTGAGATCTCGTAATAGTGGGCAAATGTGAAAGCCATTTGTATAGTCTTGAGTGGATAAGGAGAAGAGGTTAGGTTATATGAGAATCTATATTGAGGTACATCTAAAATGTCTGAGAATATATATTATGTAAATAATAAGGATAGGGTCCTATATGAACAAAATTGAAACAAGAGATGCTTTTTTAGAAATGACACGCAGTTTTATACCAGCAAGAACTATTCAAGTGGCATGTTCTCTTGATCTCTTTGATGCCATTCCAGCCCAAGGCATGCCTTCAAGACAGTTGGCTCGAAAACTCAATATGAACCCTCACGCCTGTGAGCTTTTTTGCAATGCGCTGGTCGGCTTGGGGCTTCTCATGAAAAGTAATAATCTTTTTGCCTTAACTTCTTTTTCTAAAGAATACCTTCTTTCATCCTCAAAAAATTATTTAGGTTATTGGGTTAAACACTTGGCAGATCTTATGAACTCATGGATCTGTTTTGATAAAACGCTGCAAACAGGTAAATCCTTCAAAAATCTTTCTGAAATGACAAAAGATAGAGCGGAGGCAAGGGATTTTACTTTGACTATGTACACTATATCTTCAATCTATGCACCCTTACTTACCTCTTTAGTTAATCTTTCCTCTTATAAAAGAATGCTTGATATTGGCGGTGGTCCTGGAACTTATTCTATACATTTTTGTAAGGCCTATCCTCAATTATCAGCTACCATTCTTGATCTTCCAACCGTTCTTTCTGTTACCAAAAAAATTGTGAAGCAATATAAAATGTTTAATCGGATTTCATTTTTGCCTGCTAATTATAATAGGGATCCTATTCCTCCTGGTTTTGATGTAGCTTTTCTCTCAAACATTGTTCATCTTGAAAGCCCTGAAACAAATATCGCTCTCTTTAAAAAAATTTACAACGCGCTAGAATCAAAAGGTATGATTCTCATTCAAGACTATGTTCTTAATAGTGACCACACTGAACCTCTAGATGCTGCTTTGTTCTCGCTATCCATGCTTCTTTTGACTGATAAAGGACGCTGTTATGGTGCTGATGAAATTAAGACATGGCTTAAACAAGCAGGTTTTAAGAGAAGCTTTGAAGTTAGCCCTACCCCTCCACGAAAAACATCTTTAATATATGCTTATAAATGAGCGAGTTTCTGAATATATTGGTGAATACCTTCTTCAAGGGAGGTAAAAGGTTTTGTGTACCCTACCCCTCGCAAATGCTTCATTTGTGCTTCCGTAAAATATTGATATTTATCTCGAATGGCTAAAGGTGTATCAAAAAAATCTACCTTTTCAGGAATACCAAGCTCCTTAAACACAGCTCGAACAAGATCAAGGAAACTTCTAGCTTGCCCCGTTCCTAAATTATAAATTCCCCGCTGAATAGGCGAGCTTAAAGCAAAATGAATTACATCTACAACATCACCTACATAAATAAAATCTCTTTTCTGTTCTCCATCGGCTATTCCCGCCCGATGACTTTTAAAGAGTCTTACTTTTCCATGGCTTCGAATTTGATCAAAAGCTTTGAGCACAACACTCGACATATCACCTTTGTGCCTCTCTCCAAAACCATACACATTAAAAAACTTAAAAGCACACCAAGAAGGGGGAACCCTCCCCTCTTTTTCTTCTTCTAAAACCCAAAGATCAAAATCATGCTTAGATCTTCCATAGGCATTGAGTGGGACTAATTTTGGAATAAGGTTTTCTTCATCACCATAGCCTAACTCTCCATTCCCATAAGTAGCGGCAGAACTTGCATACACCATGGGAGTTTTATTTTCTGTTGCATAACGCCAGAGTTGTTTTGAATATTCTAAATTAACTTCTTTTAAATAATTAATATTAGTTTCTGTAGTATCAGTACATGCTCCTAAATGGATAATACCTTGGAGAGAAGGTTTTTCCCGCTTCAGCCACAAAAGTAATTTTTTGGGAGCTACTTTTTCACCAAAATCCACCCCCTGATGCTCACCTCTCTTTGAAAAATAATATAT
>CAYJUJ010000139.1:0-4776 GCA_964373325.1 uncultured bacterium | reverse complement strand
TGCGCATCCCCTACTTTTTTCTCAACCGTTTCAACTGTTGCTGCTGCTGTATCAAAACCATTCACAATACCTTGAGATCGATTTGCAGCACGAAGGGCGCCCGCAAACGTATTATTACTTGGCATGTTTCCACCTAAAAGATTATTAAACTGAGCACTGTTTTGCTGCATGGCATTAATATTATTTATAAAACCTGCAAAGGTTTGCCGCCCTGCTTGTGGACCAATCACTTGATTATTTGGAAACCCTTGTCCAATTATTTGCGGGCCAAGCATAGCTTGAAAGGCAATGGCATTGCCACCCCCTGGTACTTGCATACCCCCATATCACAAACCTAACATTCTTTGAACATCTGGGTTTGTAATATCAAAACCCATACTTCGTGCTTGGGTTGCTAATGCTAATCTTTGATCTGGTGTTAAGGTTTGAGACCCAAAACCACTTTGTGCAAATGGATTTCCACCCATCATAAGGGTTTGACCCATTTGATCTGTTGGCATAATGGCCCCATCAATAGGTTTTCTTTTGAATGGAGCTGCCGGGTCCATGGGCTGGCCTTGCAGAATAGTTGAACCAATTAAGGCGAGTGCTCTCATTTGATGAAAGGTCGTATCATCACTACCTTCCTCATAAAGTCTTTTTTGAGCAATTCCAAAGGCAACGGCTCCTGAAAACCCAACCACTGCTTTAACGGCCTCGGGGTTAAACCAACCCTTTGGGGCTTTTTCCTCTTCTAATTTTTGGCAGAGATAAGTCCAATCAGCAGCGTCTTTGGCTTGTGGCTTTTCTATATCTTTTTCTGCCTCTGCCAAAAGCGCTTCCATTTTTTTCTGCCTTGTGCCTTCAGGTAAAATCACAGCCTTTGCCAATTGTTCATTTGTTTTTTTGTCTTTTGCTAATTCCTTTTCTTCATCTTTTCTTTCTTTTTCAACCTGTGCTACAGAAGTTGCGTCCACTGCCACCTCTTCATTCATAAGGTTAGCTGCCAAACGGTCAAAAGTACTGGCTCTATTTTCTAAGATGGCCGCCTTTCTCTCTAAGTTTTGACGTTGTTCAGGAGTGGCATCCTTTGGAAGAGCACCCAATTGATCTCTCACTTCTTGAGCTTGAATTTTTAAGGCTTGAGCATAGGCTGAAAGCTCTCCTCTTTTACCTTGAAAAGCCTCTATAGCTTGGGCACTCCCATCACTAAAATCAGTTGGTAGAGTATCTATGTCTCCTAAGAAATTATCAATAATTGAAACATCATCACCAAAAAGACTTTCAGTATAGCCATATTCATTTCTTTCATCACCCGTTAAACCACCATAACCAGCCAAAAGGCTTCTTCTCACATCCTCAATTTTTCTTTTACCTTTTACTTTATGAAGTGCTAAACGTGCTTCTTCAATTTCAGTGTCTTTTTGAAAACCTTTGAGTCCCTCTGCAATGTCACGATAACGCTCACCTTCTAGTGTCTCATTAAGGTTAGTTGAAATAGTATCAAGATTTGCCTCTGTTACGCTATCTAAAGAAGTTGCTTCATATCCTAATTCTCTCAATGCAGTATTTAATTGATCCCTCGTAGTTCTTCGTTCCGCTTTATATTTTTGATCAGCTTTTTCTAAACGCTGTCTATAAACTTCCATAGCACGAGCAGCTTTCTTCTTTTTCTCTACTTCTGGATTTGGCGCATCACCGGGGCGCACTACTTCTGCCGTCGTAAATTTTCCAAGAAGGTCTATCAGATCATTTACTGGCATGTCTATATTTGCCTTTGAATCATACTTTTGAAGTTGCTCTACGAACTCTTCTTTTGCTGCTTTGGCTTCTGGATCATCTTCAAATTTCACTTTAAGTTTTCCCATAAGCCCTCTGGCCAGCTCTATGTTACTTTTATCTTTTGCCTTTTTCTCTTGAATTTTGGACAAAAGTTGAGCAATGGGAAGTGCTTTTTCTGGGTCTGTTAATCCAATACCCGCTTCTTCTGCTAATTTTAGAAGCGCTGTCCTGTTCTCAGCAACATTTTTTGAAAGCGTGGCTCCTTTTTTCAAAAACTTGTTCTCAAATACCGTTGGAGTTGTTTCGGAGAGTGCTGGAACATCAAGTGGAGAAAACCCTCTTTCAGAATTCACAAGTTCATTAAACTGTTCTTGTGTGATTTCACCACTTCTAACTTTTTCTTCCCATTTTTGTAATCGATTAAAAAGTTTTGCTTTAGTAGCTTTGTACTTAACTGCTATATTTTGATTAGAAAATTGACCTAATTTTGTATCACTAACGAAATTTCTTTCTGCAATTTTATTAACCTTCTGGCGCAATGCCAAAAGCGCTTGGCCTTTGCCTTGAATAGAGGTTTTATCAGTAGCCACATCAAGGGAAGCTGCTACACTTCTATCAGTAAAAAAGCCCTCATGTGCCAAGGCACGTTCATAAAACTTTTTACTCTCTGCTTGCTTTTGCTCTTCAGATAAACCACTCCAAGTTGTTCCTAATGCAGAAGTCATTTTATCCACATTTGTTCTCGCAGCTAAAAGATGTGTGTCTAAATCTTTTTGAAAAGTACTACCCACTTCTGTAGCTTCTTCGGCCGTAGAAGCGTGACGTAAACGAGAAATAAGCTCTGCTTCTAAAACACTCCGTAGTGAAGAAGGAATATTTTGAGGAAGACTAATATCATCTTGAGCACGTTTGAAAGCATCTGATTGTCTTAGTGACTTATCTTGTTGTGCAATTTTAGCTACTTCTCGATTTATATTAGTTGATTGAAAAACTTTCTCAGCATCAAAATTGTTTTCAATTATTTGTGAATAGAGCCGACGGCGCAGTTCAGCTTGGACATAAGCCTCTGGCACTAATCGTGCCGAACGTCTCACGCTTTCATCCATCCAACTTTCGGTTACTTTTTGATCAATTTCTTTTTGCGCTCCGGCAAAACGTGACATTCTTTCTCCAACTTGTTGAAGGTTTCCCGCTGGGTTTTCACCACGAAGCTTCCCCATTAAATTTGAATCTAAAGAACCTAGATTGAGAGAAACGGGATTGCTAGACGCTGAAATCGGAGAACCTGGAGTTGCAAGTCTATACTCACCACCTTCTACATAAATTTGGTACCCGTCTTCCTGTGACCACATAAGTTCTTCAAGTGGCAAAGTAACAACTAGACGAAATCTTGGATCAATGAGATTAGCATTATTTAGATATTCTTGCCTCAACTGAAGAAGCCGAGCTTTAGCAGCTTTTGTCAAAGTTGCTTCTCCTCTATGTTGTTCTGCAAATTTGAAATAGGCTTTTTTACTTTCACGATATGCGTTAATTACGGCCGGATCTGTTTCAATAACAAAGCCACTTGTTAGAATTATTCCCTTGGTCTCGAAAGGATGAATCAGAAAAACGATAAAAAATAAAAGAGAAATTTTCTTCACAACACAAACTCCTTTTGGCCTTCTTATCGGTCGAAAAACAAAAAAATATGAGTGATTTCACTCAGCTAAAATGTCATTCCAAACATTTTTCTCGTCATTCAGAGGGTGAGTAAAACGAACCCGAAGAATCCACTTATTATTGAAATGGATCCTTCGCTGAGGTCTCCTCACTTCGTTCGAGATGACCTTCGATTACTCTGGATGACAAAGGTAAAGGAACACCAACGATAACTGCTTAATATTATAGCAAAAACAAAGGTGCCTGTCACTTTTGGGCCAAAAAAGGGTGAAAGCGAAGGATCAATATTAAAAATTCAGAATATCGATTCTTCGCTTCGTTTCACTTCGCTCTGAATGACAAAATAAATAGAACTACGGAATGACAAATGAGAATGTGTTTCAAAATGAGACAGTTTTTATTTGTGAGACAAATTGATGTGTTCTAATTGAGTAATTCGATTCTCATGGTTGTCTATTCTTTGGGCATGATCATTGAATTTTGTTTTGTGATGATCAAGACCATCAAAAGCAACTCTAAAATCATCTCGAAGTTTTTCAGTTTGAGTACCTATAAAGCTTTTTAACTCCTCGTTCATTTGTTTTAGTTCCTCTTTTGTTGCAAATTTTGTATCCATTTTCATATCAAACTGAGCGAATTTTCTATCAATTTCATCTTTTGTATAGAAATGTCTGATTAATCGCTGAGCAAATTTCTCATCTTGCTCCTGAAACATAGTTTTAACTTCTTGGCTGATTTCTTTTCGTTGCTGAGTAAGAGCTTCTTTTAGTTCTTCTCTTATTTCTTGACGTTGCTGAGTAAGAGTTTCTTTTAGTTCTTCTCTTGTTTCTTGACGTTGTTGAACTAACACCTCTTTTAGCCATTTTTTCGTGATAATTTCTGTTTTCATAAATACCTCCTTTTCAAAATATTCTTTTTCCTTCTCTGTGACAACATGAATTTTAAATCAGCTATTTGCTTTGCAAAAATGAGACCATAACAAAAAAGCCGTGATTTAAATCACGGCTTTTTTCAAATTCTGGATTCCAGCCGGAGTTTATCCTGAGCGAAGTGAAGGACCCGCGTTTGGAATGACAACCTTTATGGGGATGACACCATTTTAGAACGGAGGTTGTTGGTCAGGGCGGAAAAAACCATAAGGTAAACCACCGCCACCAAAACCACCACCCATTCCACCAAAGAACATTTCTGGTCTTTGAGCCATCATGTTTTCCTGAAATCTCAAAAGCGATCTATTAGGCTGAGTGAATTGGAGACTTAAACCTCCACCACCCCATGGATCTTGTTGAAATCCTCCTTGGAATTGGTCAGGAAACATTCCACCACTTGTTGGAAAACCCATACTCATACTAA
>CAYJUJ010000138.1:0-4780 GCA_964373325.1 uncultured bacterium | reverse complement strand
ATGAAATACCCACTCTAACCCATCAGGGGATACATCCCACGATTTTGCAAGCAACGGTTGTACTTTTACTGTAACCCCATTCACTTCTGTAAGGCCTTCAAAAACAGAAGACATAATGGTACTTACATTCGCATCCTTAGAAACTAAGGTATTAAATGTTTTAGGAGGTACTGTTGTTGTTTGTCGAAGCACTCCACCATAGGATCCTATAACAGGTTTATATTCTCCTAACTGCCCAATAAGGTTTGTTGCGCCACCCGTACTTTGTGTGGATTTTTTTGGAGCACAGTAAAAAAAGCCAACAAGAATAAACACACTCAAAACAACAAATATTTTTCTCATGACTTCTCCTTTACGAAAGCCTTCCTATAAACACACTCACACTGTGGTAGCATAAAAGAAACGGCCTTACAATCAGCGTTTTGTTAAACAGAACCAAAATTGCCAAAGGAATGAGAGTGCGATATACTTAAGTATAAGTGTGGTGCGTTGTGTGGTGTAAGTCTTTATAATTCTTAAGTTTTCCAATTCACACCGCTTTTCTCAAAGCACAATAAAGAGGGTCGTATGGAACAAAGTCGCAAAAAAGTGCTTCGAACTCAATATCTTATTAGCAAAGGTTTCCAACTTAAATACACTGTAGGTTTTGTTGTTATTGTTTTAGTGTTAAGTGTCTTCTTCTCTATTGCCACTTATAGTTATATTCAAGACACTTTATTTGCAGGCATTCAAACAGGGATTTCAAATTCTCAAGTAGCAGCATCTTTAGCTAAAGAGCAAGTCACTTTACTTAATAATAACATTCTTCTTCTCTTTGGGTTCTTTGTACTTACTTTGACTGTATTTGCCATTTTTATCACTCACCGTATAGCAGGCCCTATGTTTGCTCTCAAAAGAAGAATGAACGAGGTAGCAAGCGGTATGATTCATTCAAAACCTCTACAGTTTCGAAAAACAGACGAATTTCAAGATGTAGCAGAGTGTTTTAACAAAATGATGGATAAACTCCAAGAAGCGAAGAAAAACAAAAAAGAGGCAGCCTCATGAAAAAAAAACATACTATTAGTTTTATTCTTTTAGCTTCCTTTATCATGGTTCTTTTATGTGCTGTATTTTTAACACATAAACTATTTAAGGATCATCTCTATACGGGAACATTGCAAAATACAGTGATTGGTCTTGATAATACAAGCTTTCATAATAAAACACTTTTTAAAAAAGCTTCTCTCATTGCAGCTGAATCCATTCATGTTCTAAAAAAACTAACAACTTCTACATCGCCTATTCAAGGAATGACGGTGGGTCATGATAATCAAGTTTTTTATACAGACGGAAAGAAAATTTATAGCGTTAATCATGAAGTTTTCTCACTTCCTAATGGTGTAGAAATTGTAGCACTTGCAAAGAATCCTCTTCAAAATGAGCAATTTCTAGCTCTCACTGCTAAAAATCAAATACTAAAACTAAACATTCAAAACAAAAAAGTTGCCATAGAAGAAACCCCACTAGAAGTCATTCCATCAAACGTCAAAGTAGAAGAAATGTGGGTCAACCCTGTAAATTACAAAATAAGTATTATTACTCAAAATGGTCGAGACTCTCAAATTCTAGAAGTACCCATGAATCAGTGGAATCAAATATCCAAACAAGTTGTTGTACCCAACATCATTTTAACTGGCGGATTGGATTTGAGTTTAAACTACAAAGCTCTTCTTACAAAAGAAGGTAACTTATACATTATGCGTTGGGATGAGAGTGAAATTGTTCACATTTATAAAATGGAAACTCAAGAAATTATGAAAACCACTTCTCAACCCTATGACATAGATTATGCAAATGGAAACCTTTTTATGACTCGAGAAAATCCAAAAACACACCAGTTTGAAATAGTTCAGTTAGATTGGAAAATAAAGGAGAATCTCCTGGTTATAAACGATACTATCAAAAGTCAAAATGATAAACTTTCTTTTGAGTGGAAATTTTTCTCTGAAAAACATTCATTACCTACTTATTTTGTTGACCTTCTCTTGCGCACCAATGATCTTTCAGGAACATCCATTTTAGGAATGGGCCCTTTAAAAAATTCTTCTGTAGAAATTCCTATCAATACTCCTCTTTCAGAAATTAAAGGCGCTAGTGCTCATCCTTTAATTGGAAAAATGACTTTAAGTGAAATGATTCAACATAAACAAAATTTTTCAGTTAAAATTGCAGCGATCGATAAAAAAGGCCGAGGTATCGCAAGTATCAAAGGCTTTAATTTCGAAGCCAATAAAATTGACACGGCTCCTGTACCCAGCGTTATTCAAGATTTGTTTTTAACACCCTAAAACTAAAATGATGTTAAACGCGACTACTTTTATTATTGCTTATGGAATCGTAACCATTTCTATTATGGGAAGTTTTATCTACTTTTTAATTTCAAGAAGACAAAACCATTTTAGTGAAAATGGACATCATTTCAGAAAATTGCAAAATTTTTATGAAAAAAAAGAAAACCAAATCATCAATGAAAACGACCCCTATTCTATATTGGGCATTTCTAGATATGCTTCTAAGAAAGAAATACTTCAAGCATTTAGAAAAAAACTAAAAGAATATCATCCAGATACCGTTTTCCATCTAGGAGAAGAATTTTCAAAAATGGCTGCACACAAAACAATTCAAATACAAAAAGCTAAAGAAGAAATCTTAAAAAAGGAGGGGGGAAATATATGAAAACAAAAACACTGATGGACACATTTAAAGAAGGTGCTAAAAAAGCAGGGGATTATACTCGTGAAATATCAAAAATTACAGGAGCACGGGTTGTGGAGTTAAAAGACTTAACTCCTTTGCTTACAAAAAGATTCAACCTCAATAGAAACATCCACAAGCAATACGAGCAGCTTGGGGAAGTAGCTTATGAGCTTTTCAAACTCAAAGGCAACATCAATGGAAGCCCTGAAGTTCAAGAGGTGATGTCTGATCTCAAAAACCTTGAAGGCGAGCTTCACCAAATTGAAAATAAAATAGAAGCTCTGAAGGCAAGCTATGATAGAAAAGTAGCAGATCTTAAAAAAGAGTTTCATGGAAAATAAAAAAAGCTACCTCGTAAGCCGGGTTCTGTTCATCCCGAGGGATGGACAATCATCTGTCTAGAAGTACCATCACTGATACCCTCAAGCGGATTACCCGAAGACTTAAGAGGCGAGCAACCTCCAAGCTAAAAGCTTTGTCTTCTCTTTACCCTTGCTCCAGATGGGGTTTACCGAGCCAAATGAGTTACCTCATCTGCTGGTGAGCTCTTACCTCACCGTTTCACCTTTACCTATCAAAGATAGGAAGTCTATTCTCTGTGGCACTTTCCTTCAAGTTACCTTGACTGGACGTTATCCAGCATCCTGCTCTATGGAGCCCGGACTTTCCTCTAAGACCATGTCATCCCACTCCTCCGACTTGATCGGGGGATCCAAGATAGCCTCAGCGATTATCTCCAGTAGCTTTTTTTCTCGTCGACAGCGCGATTCGCAAGGCGATCTGCCTCTTTATTTTGTTCACGAACCACGTGTTCAATTTTCAAAGATCTAAAACCTGACAGCAATTTTCTAACCTTTAGATATAAAGATTGCAAGCCTTCGTTTTTCACTCGATAAATTCCCCCCAACTGACGAACAAGGAGTTCACTATCAGATCGAATGGTGAGATTTTGAACTGATAATTTTTTAGCTTTTTGCAAACCAAAAACAAGGGCTTGATATTCTGCTTGATTATTAGTAACAGTTCCTAAATATTTAACACCCTCACAGATTTTATTATTTTCACCATCATAAATAACAACACCGGCACCTCCTTCACCAGGATTGCCACGGCTTGCTCCATCCGAAAAAAGAATGGCTGATTCTATTCGCTTTGATTTTTCCACAACAAGATACGTTGACAGCTAGGACATGTTAAAATTTTTTCTTTTCGAATAAGTTCATTATGAAGTTGAGGAGGAATATTGATATTGCATTCTTCACATTGTCCACGAACAGAAAAGGTAATAACGGGTTCAATATGATATTGTTTAATTCGATTATATTTTTGAAGAACTTCTTTTTCTAAAAGAGGTAAAACAACCTCTTTTTTGGAAAACTGCTCTTGTAAACGTGTATCAAGAGATTGTAAACGACTTTCTAACTCTTTTTTTTCTGCATCATAAGATTGCTTCATCTTTTTAAAACTTTCCTCTTCCGCTTTTACAAAAGCATGAGATTGATCTAGTGTTTCCATAATAACTAAAATTTCTTCTTCAAGAGATCCATTTTGTTTTTTAATAGTTTCAATTTCTTTCATCCCTGCTTGATACTCTTTATTTGTCTTAACAGCTGTTAACTTTGCTTCTGTTTGTTTAATTTTTTCTTCTGATGCTGCTAAATCCACTTCCAACTTCCGACGAGATTTTTCTAAGACTTGGATCTCAGCTAATTTTGCTTCGTATTTAGTTTTTCTATCTTGAAACTGCTCTTCAATAGATTTTAGTCTTTCTGGTAAGGCATTTTTCTCAAACTCGAGACCACGTATTATATTATCTATATCCTTAATTTCATTGAGTATTTGTATTTGCTTCTCCATCATCCCCACTCTTCATACCCTTTTCCGACTGTCTTGACAATCCCCAAAACTGCCCATGTCAAAGCAAAAATTGAAAAACTATTTTGAGGTTCGTGGTTTCTCTTTCTGGTAGGGCCTGTTGAAAAAGTCACAAATAGGTGGGTTACCGTCATCCTTCGTCCCGCGAAGATCGATATTAAAAATT
>CAYJUJ010000137.1:0-4841 GCA_964373325.1 uncultured bacterium | reverse complement strand
CGGTTTTCCGCTTCATCAAAAACTACAGAATTGGGTCCATCTACTACTTCATCTGTAATTTCTTCTCCCCGATGAGCGGGTAAACAATGCATCACAAGATGATCTTTCTTAGCTAACTTTAAAAGCGAAGAATTTAATTGATAAGACTTAAAAATTTCAACTCTCTTTTCATGCTCAGCTTCTTGCCCCATAGAAGCCCACACATCAGTATAAATAACATCAGCATCTTTGACTCCTTCCCTTGCGTCATGAGTTAAAATAACTTGTGACCCTTTTTTGAGAGCAGTTTTTTTAGCTTGGAGAACAACCTCATTAAGCGGTTCATAACCATTTGGTGTTACTATAGTAATATCCATTCCTACTAGACTGCAAACATCAAGAAGCGAATGAGCTACATTATTTCCATCACCAACATAAACTAATTTTAACCCTTTAAACTTTTTCTTTTTTTCATAAACAGTAAAGATATCCGCCATGGCTTGGCAGGGGTGATTAAAATCAGTCAATCCATTAATAACAGGAACACTTCCATATTGGGCAAGATCTAAAACATCTTGATGTTTAAAAGTGCGCGCCATAATGCCATCAACATAGCGAGATAAAACGCGTGCCGTATCAGCAACCGTTTCGCCACGCCCTAGTTGCAAATCATTTGAGCTTAAAAAAAGTGCTTTGCCTCCTAATTGAGCCATACCTGCTTCGAAAGAAACCCGAGTGCGGGTTGAAGGTTTTTGAAAAATCATGGCGAGGGTTTTACCTTGAAGTAAAGGTTTATCACGACCTTTTTTGTGCTCGTCTTTAAGTTCTTTTGTGAAATCCAAAATGGTATAGAGCTCTTCTTCTGTAAGATCTGCTACACTAATAAAATCTTTTTTTTTTAACCTTTTCATTTCTTAACCCTTAACCCTTACACCTAACCCCTTACTAGCGCTGTTCCATCGTTACCATCTAATGCTGCTACCAAACTCTCAGGCGAAGTAATGACAACCTTTTTATCAACTTTGTTTAAATAGTAAAGAGCTGCCTCAATTTTAGGCCCCATACTGCCAGCAGGAAACTGCCCTTCATCTAAATACTTTTTAGCTTCACCAGCCGTTAACGATTTTAAGTTTTTCTGATTTTCAGTTTTAAAGTTAAGTGCTACTTGGTTTACTTCAGTTAAAATAATAAAAATATCAGCAGGGGTTTCTACTGCCAAAACGGCTGATGCTAAATCTTTATCCACAACTGCTTCTATTCCCTCGTACTTTCCATCGGGTTTTTTCCAAATGGGAATGCCCCCACCACCTGCTGCAATAACAACATGACCTGCTTTTACTAAAGTTCGAACCATATCACGTTGAATAATTTTAATGGGTTTAGGGGATGGCACTGCCCTTCTAAAACCACGCCCACGCTGACCCATCATGACCCATCCTTTTTCTTTTTGCAGTGTTTCAGCCTCTTCCCGAGTATAAAATTTACCAATTGGTTTTGTCGGATTTTGAAATGCTGGATCTTTTTGATCTACAACCACTTGAGTAATCATAGCAACAACAAACTTCCTAAGTTTTCTCTCACGAAAGTGATTGAGAAGTGCTTGTTGCATAATATAACCAATACTCCCCTCTGAATCAGCAACACAAACATCAAGCGGCATCACAGGTAAAACATCTTTTGCAAGTTCATTTTTTAAAAGGATGTTTCCAACTTGGGGACCATTGCCATGAGTAATAATAAGCTCATAACCCTTTTCAATAAGAGGCAAAAGAAACCCAGAAATATTTTCTGCGTTTTTTTCCTGTTCGGAGATAGTACCCTTTTCACCTGCACGAAGAAGTGCGTTTCCACCAAGGGCTACTACCGCGATTTTCTTGTTGGGAGACATCTTGACCTCGCTGCTCTAATGGATTCTTCGCTTCGCTCTGAATGACATATTTAAAGGTTTTTTAGAATTTCTTTTAACGAGCCTTCTTGTAATTCCTGAAGTTCGTATGTCACACGAGTAGATGGTTTTTTCAAAGATATGATACGACTTAAATCAATGGGAGTAGCAACTATGATGGAATCTACATCGCACTTGTCTATTGTGGCTTCTAAATCTTTCATCTGTTCATCCCCATAGCCAATGGCAGGAAGAAGCGGTCCAATATCGTATTTTTCAAAGACACGAGCAATGGTTCCCTGCGCAAAGGGTTTTGGATCTACGATTTCTTTGGCATCATATTTTTGAGCTGCCAAAATACCCACTCCATACTTCATCCCACCATGAGTGAGGGTTGGACCATCCTCAATTACTAAAACTCTCTTGCCTTTTATTGTTTCTGGTTCAGCAACCTCAAAAATAATATCTGCGCGAAGAACTTTAGCTTTGGGATTATATTTTTCAATATTGCTCTCAACTAATTGAAGATCTTCTTTCTTAGCCTGGGCGACTTTGGTAATAAGAACAACATCGGCCATTTCAAGGTTTGTTTTTCCTGGAAAATAATCTACCTCATGCCCCGGGCGCAGAGGATCAACTAAAGTAATGTGAAGGTTGGGCTTAATACAGGGTGTGTCATTATTGCCACCATCCCATAAAATAACATCTGCTTCTTTCTCTGCTTCACGAAGAATTTTCTCATAATCAACACCCGCATAAACAACCACACCATTTTTAATATGGGGTTCGTATTCTTCCATCTCTTCAATCGTGCAATGGTGCTTTTTTAGATCCTCAAGCGTTGCAAAGCGCTGAACTTCTTGTTTCACAAGATCGCCATAAGGCATGGGGTGACGAATAGCCACGACTTTTTTACCCAAAGACTGAAGCACTTTAATAACGGCCCTGGAAGTTGGGCTTTTGCCGCAACCGGTTCTTACAGCGCATACCGCAACCACAGGTTTTCCCGAAGGAATAAGGGTTGGCGCAACATCAAAGGTTTTAAATGTGGCACCCGCTGCTTCAACAAGTTTTCGTTTTTCATTAACATACTCATAAGAAACATCGCTATAAGCGAAAATAACCTCATTTACCTCACACATTTGGATGAGTTCTTCTAAATATTTTTCTTTTTTAATAGGAATGCCGTTGGGATAGAGCCTGCCAGCAAGTTTGGGTGGATATTTTCTTCGGGCAATACCTGGAATTTGGGTGGCAGTAAAGGCTACTACCTTATATTCTTCTTTATCCCGGTAACAGGTGTTAAAGACATGGAAATCTTTACCTGCAGCCCCCATTATGATGACGCGTTTCATAAACCAAACTCCTAATTTGTTTGTGCTTTCTGCCTTTGTCATTCTGAGCGTCAGCGAAGAATCCATTTTAAGAAGATGGATCCTTCGGGCTTTGCCCTCAGGATGACAGAGGAACCTGCTTGAAAAAGACTATATATTGAGGTTTTAATCTAAGCTGAAAGCACCCCAAAGTCAAACCAACACTCATGGGTGGCACTTTTTCCGCCCTTTTCTGCCAGGCACTTTTACTTTATTGACTTTTAAAAAATTAAGTATATCAACAACTTAGGTTAAACATGACCATCTCAACACAAAAAGCGCTCGATCTTGCTAATAAATATGGGGCGCACAACTATCACCCACTAGATATAGTGATCTCAAAAGCAAAAGGCATTTGGGTTTATGATCCAGAGGGCAAAAAATATCTCGATATGCTAAGTGCCTATTCTGCTGTAAACCAAGGGCATCGACATCCAAAAATTATAAAAGCTCTCATTCAACAAGCTGGAAAAGTCACTTTAACCTCTCGTGCATTTCACAATGATCAGCTAGGCCCTTTTTTCGAAAAAATTTGTAAACTAGCCAAAATGGATATGGTTTTACCTATGAACACAGGGGCAGAAGCTGTTGAAACAGCCATTAAAACTGCCCGCAAATGGGGATATCAAAAGAAAAAAATCCCAAATAACCAGGCAGAAATTATTGTTTGTGAAAATAATTTCCACGGACGAACAACAACAGTTGTGAGTTTTTCTTCAGAACCAGCTTACAAAGAGGGTTTTGGGCCTCTAACCCCTGGCTTTAAATTAATCCCCTATGGCAACATTGAGGCTCTTAAAAATGCTATCACGGGAAATACCGCTGCCTTTTTAGTTGAACCCATTCAAGGAGAAGCAGGCATTCTTATTCCACCAGCTGGTTATCTTAAAGAAGCATGGGAAGTTTGCAAAGCCAACAACGTTCTTTTCATGGCCGATGAAATTCAAACAGGGCTTGGCCGTACTGGAAAGCTTTTTGCCTATGAATATGAGGGCATTAAACCAGATGTTCTTATTTTGGGAAAAGCGCTGGGGGGAGGAATTCTTCCAATTTCCGTTGTACTTTCAAATAAAGAAATTTTAGGTGTTTTTAGGCCCGGGGATCATGGCTCTACATTTGGAGGAAACCCATTAGCCTGTGCCGTGGCTATTTCAGCCTTAGATGTGATTGTAAAAGAAAAACTAACCCAAAAATCTGCCACATTGGGCGAGTATTTTATGAAAGGGCTTAGGAAAATTAAAAGCCATTATGTAAAAGAAGTTCGAGGCCGCGGACTTTTTATAGGAGTTGAACTAAAGGCACCTCACAAGGCCAGACCTTTTTGCGAAAAGTTAAAAAAGGAAGGGCTTCTTTGTAAAGAAACCCATGAAACAGTCATCCGCTTTGCCCCACCACTTATCATCACCAAAAAAGAAATCGACTGGGCTCTACAAAAAATATCTACAGTATTAGAGTCTTAATCTAGAGTGCTATTGGCATCATTTTTGCTAGGTAATATGCCTAGTAAAAATTCATATTGTCATTAGGAAACAAATAGAATCCTTTAGACAGTTGATATAATCATTGCGCACAACATTAACGGTAGTAAACCCATTAAAGTAGAT
>CAYJUJ010000136.1:0-4842 GCA_964373325.1 uncultured bacterium | reverse complement strand
ACATTTATGCTCCAATATCTTGATGAATAATGTGAACCAAACTTTCTACCACATCTTGAACCGTTTTAAAATCCTCCCCTTCTGCCATAACCCTGGCTACATTTTCTGTCCCTGAATAGCGGACTATAAGTCTCCCCCACTTTCCTAGTTTTTTTTCACCCTCTTTCTTAAGACGATCAAATTCAGGAATGAGATGAAAATCTTTTTTTTGCTTAACGAAAATACTTTTAAGAACTTGAGGAAATTCCTGTACAAAGCTAACAAGTTCAGAAAGACTTTTTTGTTCAGACATCATCACTTTAAGAATTTGTAAGGAGGATAAAATTCCATCTCCAGTTGGCAAAAGATCCAAATAAATAAGATGTCCAGAGGGTTCTCCACCTAGGTTATATCCATCTTGAAGCATGCGCGCTAAAACATAACGATCGCCAACATCTGTGCGAACGACTTTTATGCCATAAGTCGCCAAGGATTTTTCTATTCCCTGATTACACATTGTTGTTGAAACAAGAGTATTTTTATTCAGTTTTTTTTGCTTATTTAGAAAAACACTCCATGCTGCTAAAACATATCCACCATGGATGACGTTTCCTTTTTCATCTACAAAAATAACTCGATCACCATCTCCATCATAGGCTATTCCTATGTGTGCTTTTTCTTGGACAACTCTTTTCTGCAGTTCTTCTGGATAAAGGGCTCCACACTTAGCATTAATATTTTTACCGTTTGGAGCAATAGATAAACTAATAACATTGGCCCCTAGACTTTGAAAAACCTCTGGGGCTATTTTGTAAGTGGCTCCATTGGCGCAATCAAGAACAACTTTTATTGATGGCAAGGTATTTTTTCCAAAACTCTTGATCAAAAAACTCTTGTAATCTTGGATACCCTCTAAGAATATTTTTTTTTGTCCTTGAGGATGAGCCGCTTTGGTTTTTTTATGAAGAACCAAATCCTCAATTTTTATTTCTAAGTCATCAGAAAGCTTTTGTGCATTGGGACCAAAAATCTTAATACCATTATCCTCATAAGAATTATGAGAAGCAGAAATCATAATACCAATATCATATTTTTGAGTTTGCGTTGTATAACAAACCCCTGGAGTTGGTATAACTCCTAAGATAGAAGCGTTGCCGCCAACACTTAAAACTCCTTCTACCAAGGCATTTTCTAGCATTTCCCCAGAAAGGCGAGTATCACGACCTATAGCAATATGAGGTTTTTTTTGAGATTTTTTGTTGGAAAAAACAGATATGATAGCTTTTCCAATTTCAAAAGCTACTTGAGCTACAATGGGATATACCCCTGCTTTACCTCTGACCCCGTCTGTACCAAAAAGTTTTTTCATTTAATCTTTTGAATTTCTATGTAGGCCTTAACACTTTTTGGTTCTATAGAGTAAAATTTAGTAACACGCACATTAATGGCAACTTCCTTTGTTGTTGTTTTTTCAATTTTGGATAGATCAATGACCTCTGTTTCAACCTCTGTTACACCCGAAACCCGGCTTTGTGCGCCATAAATATCAACCTTATTAGGAACAAGAGTTACAATGGCTGTAAAACCATCTGGAGGGGAACCCACAATTTGCTTTCGGATGGGAACTTGCTTTAAAACCAGATTCTCCATATCAAAACGCTCTGTTTTAACAATGAGAAAAAGTGTAATGGTAATGATAACAGCAATCATTTTAATAAGAAGATTTTCTGTTAAGGCATTTTTTATTTTTTCTAGCCAGTTTTCTTTATTCAATCTATCGAAAAGTTCTTGTAAATTCATACTGTTTGTTCCAAATTTTCCGGTGCTTCTCCCTTAACTTCAAAAAGATTTAATAAAATTTTTCGAAGAGTTGGGCCATCAAGCCCTTGGCGCATTTTTCCACCCACTACTAAAGAAACCTCCCCTATTTCTTCACTCACAACAATAACAACAGCATCTGTCTCCTCAGTAAGTCCTAGTGCTGCACGGTGACGTGTTCCCAATGTTTTTTTAACAGTAGGATCAACAGTCAAGGGAAGAAAACACCCTGCCGCAGTGATTCTTCCCTTCTGAAGAATCAGTGCACCATCATGAATAGGAGAATAAGGTAGAAAAATACTTGTGATCAGCTCTGCATTCACTTGAGAATCAATTTGATGCCCTACTTCGATATAATTTTGTAGCCCCATTTGTCTTTCAATCGCTATCAAAGCGCCAATTTTTTTCTGTGCTAATGAAATACACGCTTTGACTAATTCATCTATAATTTGGGTTTCTTCAATCGCTGTAAGGCCAGAAAAGAATGGATTTTTTCCAACATGAGTTAGTGCCCTTCGTATATCATCTTGAAATAAAATAATAAAAATAAGAACTATTGGGCTTAAAAATTTATTAAGAAGCCAATGCAGTGTGTGTAATTCCAGTTTAGAAGAGACAAGGAAGGCGACGATAATCATTCCTAATCCTGTTAGCATTTGAACTGCGCGTGTGCCTTTAATGAGAAGAAGAATGCGGTAGCTTAAATAAAACATAATGGCAAAATCAATAATATCTTGCCATCTAAAATCTCTAAAAAAATGATTTATAAAATTAAGCATGAAGTTTTTCCCATATTTTCAAAAATTGTCGTGTCATGCCCACATTGTGTACGCGTACAATATCGACCTTTTTAAGAAAGCACCAAGCAGTAACCGCTAAACTAGCTAAATCCCTCTCATGTGGTTCTCCCCCCACTACCTCCCCTAAAAATGATTTTCGAGAAGCTCCAATGAGAAACGGAAAACCTAGTGCTTTAAAGTCTGAAATCTGATGTAAAATCTGCCAATTATCTTCGGAAGTTTTTCCGAACCCAAGACCTGGATCTAAAATGATTTGTTCTTTTTGAAGTCCAAGAGAGAGGGCTCTCTCTGTTTTCATCTTAAGATCGTCAATCATTTCTGGAGCTTTCGAGGAAAGGCCCTTCATAGTTTGAGGTGTTCCCTTCCGATGCATAAGAATGACAGTTGGCTTATAGTGCTTCACAACGGCTGACATTTCAGGATCGGAGTCGAGCCCTGAAATGTCGTTAAGAATTTTTGCTCCACTTTCAAGAGCCAGTGCCGCAATAGAAGCCTTTGTGGTATCAATAGAAATAGGAATATTTAAAAATTTTGAAATTTCTTTAATAAGTGGGATAACTCGGTTTTTTTCTTCCTCAGGAGAAACGGGGGAAGCAAACGGCCTTGTTGATTCTCCACCAATATCAATGATATCAGCCCCTTCTCTTGCCAATTCTCCACATCGTTCAATAGATTTTTCTAGTTCAAAATACCTTCCTCCATCAGAAAATGAATCCGGAGTTGCATTGAGAATCCCCATAATTTGAGGCTTATTACTTTCCATGAAAAGGTTTTTTAACTTTTCTTAATGACTGTTGCTGGTTGAGGCTTGAGTCCTGCTGCTTCTTGAGCTTCTTTTTTTTCTTCCTTTTGAGCACGAGAAGCTACTTTGGCAGCTTCTTCTGCTAAATGCTTTTCTCTTTTAAGTTCTTCAACGGATAAACCCGCAATAAGACGATCTACTTCTTCACCTGTAATTGTTTCAAATTCAAGGAGCGCCTCGGCTAAACGCTCTAGTGCATCTTTATTTTCAGTTACTACTTTTTTAGCTCGTTCATAATTTCTAAGTACAATAGCCTTCATTTCTTCATCAATTTCACGAGCTGTTTTTTCACTATGGTCTTTGGCATATTCTAGGTCTCTTCCTAAGAAGATGTTTTGATTTTTTTTACCAAAAGTAAGAGGTCCCATTTTTTCACTCATACCCCATTCACACACCATACGACGGGCTAGTTCTGTCGCTTTTTCAAAATCATTGCCAGCACCTGTTGTTTGGTGACCAAAAGTAATTTCTTCTGCATTACGACCCACCATCACAAAAGCGATATTATTTTCTGCATACTCTTTAGAAAATGTATGTTTATCATCTATGGGAAGAGTTTGTGTAACACCTAAAGCCGCGCCTCGAGGAATAATACTGACTTTATGGATAGGATCAGTGCCTCCAATTTTTTTAGCAACAAGAGTGTGCCCCGCTTCATGATAGGCCGTATTTCTTTTTTCTTCTTCGCTAATAATCATGGATCTTCTTTCTGCTCCCATGAGCACTTTATCTTTTGCTTGTTCAAAATCGATCATGAGAAGGGCATCACGGGTATATTTTGAAGCAAGAAGGGCCGCTTCATTAACAAGATTAGCCAGATCAGCACCTGAAAAGCCCGGTGTACCGCGAGCTATAACCGCGAGATTTACTGAAGAAGCCAGTGGAGTTTTTCTTGTATGTACTTTTAAAATTTCTTCACGACCTTTTAAATCAGGAGTGGGTACAATCACTCGACGATCAAAACGCCCAGGTCGCAAAAGTGCTGGATCTAAAACATCGGGTCTATTTGTTGCAGCAACAAGAATAACCCCCTCTTTCGATTCAAAACCATCCATTTCTACAAGAAGTTGGTTTAAGGTTTGTTCACGCTCATCGTGTCCTCCTCCAAGGCCGGCACCTCGATGACGACCGACTGCATCAATTTCATCAATAAAAATAATGCAAGGTGCATTTTTCTTGCCTTGCTCAAAAAGATCACGAACTCGTGAAGCGCCCACTCCTACAAACATTTCTACAAATTCAGAACCACTAATATTAAAGAAAGGAACTCCCGCCTCTCCTGCTACAGCACGAGCCAAAAGTGTTTTTCCAGTTCCAGGCGCACCCACAAGAAGAACCCCCTTTGGAATTTTTCCACCTAATCGTGTAAACTTTTTTGGGTTTTTGAGAAATTCGACAATCTCTCTTAATTCTTCTTTGGCTTCTTCAACACCTGCAACATCT
>CAYJUJ010000135.1:0-4880 GCA_964373325.1 uncultured bacterium | reverse complement strand
GATTGCGATGGATGCTTCCTCTCCCTTGATGGGAGAGGACTGAGGTGAGGGTGATAGCGCTCATTGCAACGGCATTATATAGTTGTGTTCCAAAAGCCTCTGTCATCCCCGCACTTAATTGGAGGCGGGGATCCAGACCTTTTTAATACTGGATCCCGGATAACGCTTCGCGTTTCCGGGATGACGGCTGGTAGCCGTCACTTTTGGCACACCTCCTGATCTGGTGCGTTGACGGAAAATAAAATCTACGATATGACTTCTTAGTGCTCATTTTAGAACAAATAAATATCAATAAATTAAATAAGTTATCAAATATACTTAGTTCATTACTTGAACCTTCAGATATGGTGGGTTTAACTGGAGAATTAGGGGCTGGCAAAACAACATTTATTAAATCTTTGAGCTCTCATTTTGGAGTGTCCCAAGAAAAAGTTGTAAGCCCAACATTTATTCTTCTTCAATCTTATGAAGGAACCCATACACTTTATCATTGGGATTTGTATCGGCTTCAAGACGAAAAGGAACTTTTAGCTCTGGATTATGAAGAATATTTTTATGGAGCTGGTATTTGTCTTGTAGAATGGTTTGATAAATTAAATCGATTAAAACCTTCTCATTATATTTTAATACACTTTCAGATGTTACCAAATAGTGATAGAAAGATTTGTATTACAGGAGAGGGTGAGAGAGAGAAAAAAATGATTTCTGAAATTGAAAAAAGAGCGCAACAACATTTATAAATCATGGAAGGAATTATTGTTCAAAAATATGGTGGCACTTCTGTTGGAAGTATTGAAAAAATAAAACAAGTGGCCGCCAAAATTGCTAAAATGAGGGATCAAGGTCATCGTATTGTGGTTGTTGTTTCTGCCATGGCTGGAGAAACAGATCGCCTCATTCAATTAGCTAAAAGCGTGGCTTCAAATCCTTCTGACAGGGAATACGATTCTATTTTCGCTTCTGGCGAGCAAGTGAGTGCTGGGCTTCTTTCCATTGCCCTTCAGAGTATGGGGTATTCTGCGCAATCCTATCTTGGTTTTCAAATAGGAATTCAAACAGATAAATCTTATTCAAAGGCGCGCATTCAATCTATTGATGCACAAAAAATTTTGACCGAGCTTGATAAAGGAAAAATAGTCATCATAGCAGGCTGCCAAGGAACAGATGGTGAGGGAAATATTACAACCTTAGGGAGAGGTGGCTCTGATTTAACTGCAGTTGCAGTAACTGCCGCTTTAGGGGCTAAGTTCTGTGAAATTTACACGGATGTGGATGGCGTTTATACAGCGGACCCCCGTATTTGTTCTGATGCGCGTAGAATCGAGAGGATTTCTTATGAAGAAATGTTAGAAATGGCTTCGTCAGGTGCAAAGGTGTTAGAGCGCCGCTCCGTTGCTTGTGCAAGGAACTATCAAGTAAGGTTACATGTTCTTTCTAGTTTTGAAGAAGGTTTAGGCACGATTGTGTGCGAGGAGGATTCAAGTATGGAAAATATTCTTGTCTCAGGTATTACTCATGACAAAAAAGAATCAAGAATTTCAGTGAAGGGAGTACCTTGGCAAACCAAGGTAGTGGCAGATCTTTTTACTCATATCTCTGAAAAAAATATTGTTGTTGATATGATTGTTCAAAATATTCCAGATGAATCAGGTAACACTTCTATTTCTTTTACTGTACCTCGTGTTGATAGGCCCACTGCCGTTGAAATTGCAAAACAACTTTATAGGAGTGCTGAAGTGACTTTTGATGACACTATTGCAAAAATTTCAATTATTGGGGCAGGAATGAGAAGTCATGCAGGAGTTGCTTCTAAAATGTTTGAAACTTTAGGTAAAGAAAATATTAATATCATGATGATTTCAACTTCAGAAATTAAAGTTTCCTGTGTTATTGAAGAAAAATATACAGAATTAGCAGTGCGCCTTCTTCATGATAGTTTTGACCTTGTAAGAAAAACTGCATCTGTACATTAAGAGCTTTGTATAATACAATGCATTTTAGATGGTGATTAATCCCAAAATTCGCCGTCTTGATAAACTAGGTTGGTGGCTCTGTTCATTTTCAATTCTTGCACTCTTAGCGTTTAGTTTTTTTTATACTCAAAAAGCACAAACTAAACCTTTAGAAAAAGAATCTGTTTATGTTGTTAAAGACATTATGATGGTTCTTGCCATGATTTATTTTTTTGTAAGGGGTTATTTATTGAGCCCAAAAGTTCTTCGTTTTTTAGAAAATAAACAGCAGTTTTTAGACACTTATTTTTTACTCATGTCACTTTTTTCTTACATGCTTCTTGAAAGTATTCTCATTAACGGCATGATTTTAACATTTTGGAGTAAGGATATTATTTATTTTGCCTATAGTTTAATACCCTTTCTCTTATTGCACTTATTTTTTAGACCTGTCAAAGATGTGCAAAGGGTGATTCCCATATCACAGCATCAGAGTCAAAATGTGCCTCATTCCATGCAACGTCCACAATCAATGTAAGCCGACGGTGAGAATTGAACTCACGACCTGCTGATTACGAATCAGCTGCTCTACCCCTGAGCTACGTCGGCATAAAGATGAGGGCTTGTGCGAAGAGATCTTTTTTACTATATATATAAATTGATAGGAGGACAATATGTCAGATGATATTCAGACACAAATTAAAAAAGATGTAGAATCGAACCCTGTAGTTGTTTATATGAAGGGTACCTTGAATGCTCCACAATGTGGTTTTTCAGCAACGGTAGCACAAATTCTTCAGTCTTATAAAGTTCCTATCAAGGCTGTTGATGTGTTAGCTGATCCACTCGTGCGAAATGGCATCAAGCAATTCACAAACTGGCCAACAATTCCTCAAATTTTTATTAATGGTAAATTTATCGGTGGTTGTGACATTGTTTACGAAATGCACGATAGAGGCGAGTTGGAACCACTTCTTAAAGAAGTTGGTGTTGTGTCATCCTGAGCGAGAGCCGAGAATCTTTTTCTGCCACTGTTCGGGAGTATAGGTTTTAAGAGCTAAGGCATGCACTGTTTCTTTAAGGGCTTCTTGCAGAGAATTAAAAACTAATCGGTGTTGTTCTAGGAGGGTTTTTCCCTCAAACTCCTTGGCAACAACTGTTGCTTCAAAATGATGTCCATCTCCGCCAACATCTACAGTGGCATCGGGCAGAGCCTTTAAAATTGTTTCTTTAATAAGTATGAATTTATCCATTGGATTGTTTATATACTAGAAGAAGAGCAGTTTGCAATGGAGGAGTATTTATTATAGAAAATGCCTATGGTTTACGAAAACTTGAATGAGCATATTCAAAAACTTAAAAAAGAGCGAAATGCTGTTATTCTAGCGCATTATTATCAGGAATCAGAAATTCAAGACGTAGCTGATTACCTGGGTGATAGCCTTGCCCTGGCACAATATGCACAAAAAACTACACATGATGTTATTCTCTTTGCTGGTGTTCACTTTATGGCAGAAACGGCAAAAATTTTAAATCCTACTAAAAAAGTTGTTATTCCTTCTTTAGAAGCAGGGTGTTCTTTAGCTGAAAGTTGTCCAGCAGAGGAGTTTAGAAATTTTTTAAAAAAGTCCCCAGATCATGTCGTTATTTCTTACATTAACTGCACAGCTGAAGTAAAAGCTTTGAGTGACATTATTTGCACCTCCAGTAATGCAGAAAAAATGATTCGCTCAGTACCTCACGACAAACAAATTATCTTTGCTCCGGATTATAATTTGGGTCGTTTCCTTATCAAAAAAACAGGAAGGCAGATGAAGTTATGGAAGGGGAGTTGTATTGTTCATATTACTTTTTCTTTGAAGCAAATCCAAGCATTGAAATTAAAACATAGAGATGCTGAAATTATTGCTCACCCTGAGTGTGAAGAAGCGGTCTTGGCAGTTTCTGACTACATTGGATCAACAAGTTCTCTCATTCAATATGCAATCAACTCTTCTAAAAACAAATTTATCGTTGTAACGGAAGCGGGCATTCTTCATCAAATGAAAAAGTATGCCCCCCATAAAGAATTTATACCAGCTCCCACAACGGATGGGTGTGCTTGCAATTTATGTCCACATATGAGGCAGAATACTCTTGAAAAAGTTTATCTTGCTTTACGAGATTTAAAACCTGAGATCACACTGGCAGCTGATCTGATTGAAAGAGCGCGTAAACCTTTGCATCGCATGTTAGAAATATCTGCTGTATAATGATGACATGTCTATTAGCCCTACAAAAGAAAAAGAAATAGAAGAGCGTATGCTGCACTTAGGGCTCTACGAAAAAGATCTAGAAGAATCTTTTATGCGGTCCTCTGGGCCTGGTGGACAAAATGTGAATAAAACTTCCACCTGTGTTCGGTTAAGGCATATCCCGACTGGAATTGAAGTTAAGTGCCAAATAAGTCGCAGTCAAAGTGAGAATCGATACTGGGCAAGGCGCCTTCTTTGTGACAAATATGAAGCTCAAATTCTAAAGTTAAAAACAGATAAGCAAAAAGAAATTGAAAAAATAAGAAGACAGAAAAGGCGACGCTCAAGAAGGGCTAAAGCAAAAATGCTTCGAGATAAGCGCATTCACTCAGAGAAAAAAATGTTTCGAAAATCTCCTAAAGCAGAGGAATAGAGTGAATTTTAGGTCTACCAAAATTGAAATTGATCTAGGCGCCGTTGCCTCTAATTATAAAACTCTCCAAGATCTTGTTGGCTCTTCAGTTAAGATCATGGCTATTGTTAAAGCTGATGCTTATGGTCATGGAGGCGTTTTTGTTAGTAGAACACTTGAAAAAATGGGGTGGCATTTTTTTGTAGTTGCGACGATGGAAGAGGGAATTCATCGTAGCCAAAAATGAAATCAATCAGAAATTATTTTGCTGATAGTATGTTG
>CAYJUJ010000134.1:0-4916 GCA_964373325.1 uncultured bacterium | reverse complement strand
AAATGAAATGCCCTTCTTTTCAGGATAAAATTTGTCTTATTTTTAGGGCCGATACACAAAAATCAAAGGCAAGTAAAACCATTAGCGACATGATTCAAAGATATTTACTAAGTTCCTAGTTTTGCCATACGGTCTTTAAGTGATTGGGGAACCCGAATCACTCTTTTATTCTTATAATCAAATGTTACCTGCACTGTTTTACCTAAGGCGACAAGCCGTCCTGTTTCACGCTCTTTAATTTCATACTCCATGACAAAGCTTGAATTTTTAAGTTCTGTGATGCCCGTATAAACATCCAGTGTTTCATTGAAAAAGCTTGGAGATTTATAATCGCAACTGGCATGGGCTAAAATAAAAATACAATCTTCTACAAAATTTTTGCGACTGTATCCAAGCGCATTAAAGTAAGCTACCCGTGCTTCTTCAAAATAAGTAAAATAATGAGCATTATTGGTATGCCCCAAGGCATCTACATCCACAAACCGCACAGACAACGTATGTTTAAAAGGAAGTGTCATATTTTTTACAATACATATTCAGGGGTTGGGATGAGTTGTCATCTTCAAACTTCATTCGAACAGCCATAAGTTCTTTGAGAACCTCATTCACATTTCCATTTTCAAATAAAATTTTATAAAGCCCATCCGTAATAGGCATTCGAATATTAAATCGATGAGCAATAGTATAAGCTGACTCTGTCGTGTAAACTCCTTCTACCACCATTTTAATCTCTTTTAAAATGTCCTCTTTCTTTTTACCAGCCGCTAACATTCGCCCAAAGGTATTATTTCGACTATGCATTGAAAAACAAGTTGTGACAATATCCCCCATTCCCGATAACCCTAAAAATGTTTGCGGCTGTGCTCCAAAAAAAGAACCATACCTTGATACCTCAACTAAACCCCGTGTTACTAAAAACGCTTTTGAATTAGTTTCAAGTCCAAGCCCTGTTGCAATACCCGAAGCAATGGCAATGATGTTTTTAAGAGCCCCTCCTGTTTCAACTCCAACTACGTCTTTACTTGCATAAACTTTGAAGAGAGGCTGCAATAAAACCTCTATCACTTTATCAATAACCTCATTATACTCAGACGCAATCACAGCACCCGAGGGTTGACCTCTCAAAATTTCATCGGCAATATTGGGACCTGAAAGAGCTCCTACTTTTTTACAACATGTCTCTTCTTTTAAAATCTCCGTCATCAAGCGAAATGTTTGGTTTTCGATTCCTTTAGTACCACTTACAAGAATTTGATCTCCCCCCACATAATTACCCAACGCATGAGAAACCTCGCGGAAAGAATGAGAAGGAACAATCACAAAAATAACTTCACAATGATCTGAAACCTCCTTAATTTCTCCAGTTGCATGAATAGAAGGAAGAAGTTTCAAATGAGGAGTATATTTTTTATTGGTTCTTTGTTCGTTAATTTCTTGAACTAAAGAAGAGTTTCTCGCCCAAAGAAGTACTTGAAATCCAGCAGTTGCAATGAGAGAAGCAACCGTTGTTCCCCAGTTACCAGCACCAATGACCCCCACTTTTTTCAATTTTCACTCCTAAATAAATCTTCTAAATTATAACCCACAAGACGATTATGGTAGTAATACAAAAGCAATAAATCACCAATATAAATATTGTCTCCTTCTCGATAAATTGTTTTCCTCTTATGATAAGTTCCGAAATAAGTAAGTGCTTCATCTACAATTTGTCTTGCATTTTTAGGGCTTAAATAATCACCGTAGATAATTCGCCCCTCTAGACCAAGCTTCTTTAACTGAAAAATAACTCTCTCCATTTTGTCACAAAGAACCTTTATAGGAATAGGTTGCTCGTAGGCATAGGTTCGAAGCAGTCGATAAATATCAGTTGATGGGTGAAGTGCAGTTACCATTTCATAAAGTGTAAAAGCAACCAAATTGGTACTCATAACTCTATTATTTTTATGAAAGGAATGAATGATAGAGTTACCAAGCTCTTTTGTGTAGTTTCGATCGCGATCTTCATCACAAACGATTTCCCCATTTTTCTTGATATACCGTGTGATATCAATAGAACGTCCCTGTTTGTCGACCGACATTCCATCCTCATTCACAGCGTTGCCAAAGGGATCCAGTGGATCTCCAAAGTGAACAAAAGTTTTAGAATTTAAATTGATATGGCTTTTAAAATAGGACAAAACTCTTTGTGGCTTTGAAAATTCATCATTCTCAATGATGAATCTCGATTTTCCCATAGCTGCTAAGAAGTCATCTATTAAAGTTTCTGCCTCAAGAACAAGGTGAGCATTCACATTCATAGGAATAATGTAAATGTTAGGATTGGGTTTTCTATTATGTAAATTGCGAATATACGCTTTCAGTGTTGCTCCCATAAGGCCTAATTTTAATTTTTTTTCTACTGCTCCAGAACGGCTTCTTGTACCCCCTGGAAAAAAAAGATTATGAAATCCCATCTCGATAGCCGAGGTTGCATATTCTTTTAAAACCTCTTTATAAACTTGATGAATACGCAGTCGATCTACTTTGTAAGCACCCAAATTATTCATAAAAAAACCAATAATTTTATTTTTAAATAAATTAAGCCCTGCTCCATACATCACAGGTGGTAACTTTGCGTAATAGAAAGCAGTGCCTAATAAAATAGAATCAAGATTACTTAAATGAGTAGGAGTAAAAACAAGAGTTGCATGCTCTTGCAATGCACGAATACGCCTTATATTTCCTGTCAAAACAATAGTTCTATCGATAAGAGAAGATTGAAGCCCTAAAATTTTGGCAAAAGAAGTGGGTTTTAATAAAAGATTCAAAAAAGGAGGAATCAATTTTGCTGATAAATCATAAACTCGTGGATTAAAATTCCCAACAATATGATGAGCATATTGTTCAATAGACATTTTAAGAAGTAGATTTTTGAGAGCGGGATCGGCAGTTAAATACCGCTCTTTAAAAGAATCCCAATAAGAAAGACATTTTTTTCTATGCTTATAGGTCCCTATCTTATCGGCCCGCTTTTGCTCCCAGTAAATCATTTCTTCAAGCAGTTCATCTCGTTGATCAGAATTCACTTGAAGATGGTTTTGGTAAGACATCTGGATCACACGCTCCACCAACTCTTGTTTTTTCTCTTTATTAAATAAAAAAAGGCTCATAAGTTTAAGGAAGTTGCAATGGATATAAGCCCCTTAAGCTTTAACTCTATTTTTGCTCATTGCAACAGCATTATATAGTCGTGTTTCAAAAGTTTCATACTAAAGCGCAGCGTAGGGGTGACGCCAGATGGGCAAGCCACACTCGCGCGCAGCCTAATGGCGAGCACGAGATGTGGAGGGAACCCAGAGGCGGCAGGACCCCGAAGCGAGCTATTTTGAAAAGAACTTTTGGTACACCACCTTATAATCAAACCACCATTCTTTGTCATCTCCAAACCATCAACTACATGCTGAAATAGTGAGCTGTCCACTTGTGGACTGTCTCACTATTTCAGCACCTCGAGGAGCAAAGCTCCGAGGGGGTCCTGTATGGCAAAACCATTTATATGAGTTGTTATATTGCTCCCTCTCCATATTTATAGAGCTTTTTTTCCTCAGTTTCCCTCTCCACTTGTTGGAGAGGGTTAGGGTGAGGTGATGGGAGAGGGTTGGGGTGATATTTAGATTGGATTCAAATATATGGTTGAAAAAACCGGAAAGAAATGGGAGTTTGTTCAAACAAAATGATGGATCATACGTTATTTAAAATTAAACGCTTCATTATTAAGGGGAAGTTTAGATTTACGGACAAAGCTGATGCCGAAGCAGATGCTTCCGGCATTACTAGGGAAGATGTGTTAGAAGCTATCCTAAATGCACATAAGATTGACAAGATTATGAAATCAAAGAGCCCTGGGAAAACTCATAAAGGTGAAAAAGTCTATGTCATTCGTGGTCTGACGTATGACAATGTTCTCATTTATACCAAAGGCACCATCAAGATTGCCGATGGGCAAGAGCTTTTTTATATTTTGATTTCTTCTAAAAAAGAAGGTATATTTTAATTGAAGATGCCAAATAAGATCTTAAAATTAACTAAATGTCCTTTCTGTGATAGTTCCAATTTCAAAGAAATTATTGAAGATCGTGTCTATGAAAAACTAGGAAAGAAGGTTGTCGTTCCTAATGTTCCTCGTGAAAAGTGCTTTTCTTGTGGTGAGCAGTTTTTTGGACCTGTAGCTTGTCAAATCATAGATAATTTCTTTGAAAAAAAAGAGAAAAAACGAAAAGCAGTTAACGACTGATGGAACTTGATATTTGGCATGTTGCTATTCCTGTTAAAAATTTAGAAAAATCTGTCACTTTCTATCACAAAATTTTAGGTTTAAAGCTTATCGGATATGATGAGTATCCTTCTAAAAAACAAGCCTTCGTAGCAACAAAAGAAGGAGGATTTACCATTGAGCTTTTTGAACCAAAAGGCACTGCTGCCAGCAAACCTTTCCATCAGCCTGATCATCTTGCTTTTGAGTGTAAAGATATAAATCAATTCCGAGAAAATTTACTCCGCAATGGTTTTACTTCAGTCCCAGAAATAGAAACGTTTGATAATGGTGTTAAATATATTGGTCTAGAGGATCCTAATGGAGTAAATATCGAATTTTTTGAAGGTCGATCCATTTACGAAAAATCGATTTCTATCAAGGTACAGAAATGCCACACACTGCCTATGAAAAACTTTCGGATTTAAAAGATATACTTAAAATCATACGAAAGTGGCCAAAAATTAAAGAAACCTAAATCAGGAATTTTTTATATTAAAAGTAAACCCTTTCTTCATTTCCATGACAAAGATGAAAAACGGTGGGTTGACATGAGAAAGGGCATTCATTGGGAGCCACCTGAGATCGGAAGAGCACACGCTGAACTCCAGTCACTTGTATCAGG
>CAYJUJ010000133.1:0-5031 GCA_964373325.1 uncultured bacterium | reverse complement strand
TTCCAACAAGAAAATAAATTTTCTCAAAATATTTCCCGCAACTTTTAAAAACAACCTTTCTTATGGCCGCTTTAACGTGCCTTCTTGTGCTCATAGGAGGACTCGTAGGGGGTCAAAATGGAATGCTTATCTTTTTTGCAATTGCACTTGCAATGAATTTCATAAGTTATTGGTTTTCAGATAAGATTGTTCTAAAACTCTATAGGGCACAACCTCTGGAGACCTCTTCGCCTGTCCACCGAATTGTTCAAGATCTTGCACAAAGAAGTGGACTTCCCATGCCAAAACTTTATCAAATACCAACGAAGGCACCGAACGCTTTTGCCACAGGAAGAAATCCACAACATGCGGCTGTAGCAGTAACTCAAGGCATTTTAGAAATTTTAACAGAAGAAGAGCTTCAAGGAGTGTTGGCTCATGAACTTTCGCATATTAAAAATAGAGACACCCTTGTAAGTACAGTTGCCGCCTCTATTGCAGGGGCTATTATGCTTATAGCCGATGCAGCACGTTGGGCTGCTATTTTTACCCCTCATCGAAGTGATGACGATGGCCCAAACCCAATATCACTGATTGTTATGGCTATTGTGGCACCTTTTGCAGCCATGCTGATTCAAATGGCTATTTCTAGATCCCGCGAATTTTTAGCAGATGAAACAGGGGCCAGAATAACTCATAATCCCAAAGGGCTGGCTACCGCTCTTCAAAAAATAAGCCAACACTCACAACTTCCTGCATCACCTCAAACATCTCATATGTTTATTGTAAATCCCTTGCGTGGAACAGGGATTTTAAGTCTTTTTAGCACTCATCCACCCCTTGCAGAGAGGGTTAGAAGGTTAGAAAAAATGTAAATTTAAGGAGAAACAACATGTCGGATAAAGAGAAAAAAGAAGAAGAACTTAAAATTTCAGATAAAAGACGCTTGAGTCCAGAAGGAAATCTAAACAAAACTGATAGCGAAGAAAAAATGGAGTTTGGTGAAACTCAAGGTGGCCCTCAAGAAGGAGAAAGTGGCAGTGAAATCAATTTTGCAACTTTTATTTTTTCTTTAGGTTCTGCAGCCCTTGTTGAATTAGGGGCCGCACCCAACCCAACCACAGGAAAACATCAAAAAAATTTGTTAGCAGCTAAACAAAATATTGATCTCTTAAGCCTTATTAAAGACAAAACTAAAGGTAATCTTTCTAAAGATGAACAAAAACTTTTAGACAATTTTCTTTTTGATTTAAGAATGAGATACGTAGATGCGACAAAAGGGGGGCAATGAAACATGAAAAAGCAATGGGTTCTACCAGTCTCTTTAGTAGCAGCTATTATTGTTATTATTGTAGTTGTTTCTTCAAAAATTGAGTTCCCTCAAAATTCTGAAGCTACAAAACCACTGTGGGCTGAGGTAAAAACTAGTATAGATCCACTTCAAACTTCAGCTGGGGTCAGTGAGTTCTTATATCTTTTTAAAAATCTTGCTAAAAAATTGGATCCAGCTGTTGTGAATATTTTTACAACTACAACTGTTAAACAACAACCCTTTGCATGGCCTTTTGATTTTTTTGAAAATGATCCTTTTTTTGATGAATGGTTTGGAGTTCCTAATCGAAGAAGACAACCACGCCGAGAACCACGTGAATTTAAACAAAGAAGTTTAGGCTCTGGTTTCATCATCAATGAAGATGGCTACATATTAACAAATAATCACGTTGTCTCAGGTGCTGATGAAATTAAAGTTCGCCTCATGAATGATAAAATAGAATATGATGCAAAAGTTGTTGGGAAAGATGAAAAAACTGATTTAGCTCTTATTCAAATCAAAGCAAAAAGGAAATTACCTTTTTTACCTTTAGGGGATTCTTCTAAATTAGAAACGGCCGAATGGGTGATGGCCATTGGTAATGCAGCTGCACTAGGAAATACAGTTACTATAGGTATTATAAGTTACACAGGACGATCCTTAGAAGAATTTGGGGTTCAACATCCTTATTATAATTTTATTCAGACAGATGCTGCTATTAATCCTGGCAATAGCGGTGGCCCCTTGATCAACACAAATGGTGAGGTCATTGGTATTAACACAGCCATTCTTAAAGACTATCAAGGTGTTGGTTTTGCTATTCCTATAAACACAGCTAAAGATCTTCTACCACAACTTAAAGAAGGAAAAGTGGTGAGGGGTTGGCTAGGAATAGGGCTTGATGCCGTCACACCTGAGATGCGAAAGAAATTTAATTTACCTAAAGATCAAGAAGGGGTTGTTGTGACTCAAGTATTTGAAGGGGATCCAGCGGACAAAGCTGGTATCAAACCCTGGGATATCATTGTTGAATTTGAAGGAAAAAAGATTAAAGAACCAAAAGACCTAGTTCAAGAAGTCGGTCGCTTAACCCCTGGTAAAAAAGCAAAAGTTAAAATTCTTCGCGATGGCAAATTTCTGGATCTTGAAATGACTGTTACCGAAAGAAAAGAAGAAACATTAGCAAAAAAATCGTCAAAAGATTTTTCTCAAGATATTGGAATCTCTGTTGCTCAAATCACAAATCAATTGGCCAATGAATTAGACCTCTCTACAAATAAAGGAGTTGTTGTTACTGAAGTTGAGGCCGCCTCTGCAGCTGAAGAGGCGGGGCTTAGACGAGGTGATATTATTCTTGATATTGATAGAAAGGCTATCAAAACTCTTAAAGATTATAATGCTCTTGTGTCTAGTTTTAAGGAAGAAGAAGCCTATTTCTTTAGAGTTCAAAGAGGGGCATACTCCACATTTTTGACAAAAGTAGTGGTTCCTAAAAAGGAGAAGAAATGACGGTTAAATCCTGGATCCCAGCCTTCGCTGGGATGACACACCAGTAAGGAAACAAAGTCTCCTTACTGGTGTGTCAATTGACAAAAATGAGGGCCACTGTTACGAAATTGCAACATGAGCCAGGAGGAAAAATGGAAATCACCGAAATCAAAGTATTCCCTGTCAACGAAGAAAAACTTAAAGCTTTTGTGACCATTACTTTTGATGATTGTTTTATTGTTCGTGATCTTAAAGTCATTAAAGGAAACAAAGGTCTTTTCGTCGCCATGCCAAGTAAAAAAAGAAAAGATGGCGCCTTTCGTGATATAGCGCATCCTTTAAATAATGAAACCAGGCAGATGATTGAAGAAAAAATCATTAGCAAGTACGAAGAAACAGCTAAAGAAGGTGGCTTTAGTGGAAGATCTTCTGAAGAAGCTGAGCTTGAGGTTGATCAAGCTATCGAAGCTGAAAACAAAACAGAATAAATTTTAATTTCTATTGCTGGGGTGTCGCCAAATGGCAAGGCACGGGACTTTGAATCCCGCATTTGGAGGTTCGAGCCCTCCCACCCCAAAACATAAAATGTTTTGGAATTTTAATGAGCAAATGTGAGCTAGCGTAACATTTGCCTCGATAGGAGGCGAGAAAGCCGGAAGCAGCCGGGTACCCTTTGGGTGGCTGCTGAGGCGGGGCTCGCGACCCGAGCGCAACCAGCCGCGAGGAGTTGTGACCGAGCCCTCCCACCCCAATTCTACTACGCTAAAGCTTCGTAGAATCACTTTTTACAACTTTATCCGGTATTTAAAAATGAATTGCATGTAGAATTGAAAAGGCAGACACATTTGAAAAATACCTAAAAAAAGGCTCAGGACACGCTTTTGCTAAAAAATATTTCTGAATCATCGACTATCTCCAACGATTCTCTCAGATTCGCTAAAATTCAGTTTTTAAGGTAAAAAGCTAATCTTAAAATGTTTTATGATGTTATTGTGATTGGTGGTGGAGCGGCTGGGCTTATGTGTGCCATTCAAGCCGGACACAGAAAGCGAAAAGTTCTCATCATCGATCATGCAAAAAAGATTGGAGCAAAAATTCTCATCTCAGGAGGGGGTAGGTGTAACTTCACAAACATAGGAGCAACTCCAACGCAGTATGTTTCAAATAATCCACACTTCTGCAAATCTGCCCTTTCTCGTTATACACCCAAAGATTTTATTGATCTTGTAGAAAAATATAAAATTAAATTCCATGAAAAAAAACTAGGACAACTCTTTTGTAATCATACAGCGAGAGATCTTCTTAATATGCTCCTAACTGAATGTGATCATGCTAATATCCAAAAAATACTCGATTGCAAAGTCACACACATAACCAAAAAAAATGAACAGTTTGAAATTAAAACAACAAAGGGAGATTTTACTTCCTCTTCACTAGTCATAGCCACAGGTGGGCTTTCTATTCCTAAACTAGGAGCAACCTCCTTTGGGTATGATATCGCCAAACAATTTGGATTGAGTATTATTCCTACTTATCCCGCTCTTGATGGTTTTATCCTAAATCCGACAGAAATTAATTTTTTTGAAAAACTTGTCGGTGTTTCTCTTGATTGTATTATCTCTTGTAATGGGCAAAAATTTAGAGAAAACATTCTTTTTACACATATTGGCTTAAGTGGGCCAGCAGCTCTTCAAGCTTCTCTCTACTGGAATAAGGGTGACTGCATCGATATTGATCTCCTTCCAAGTTTGAGCTCCAACAATTCCAGTTGTTATGAATGGTTACTTAAAAGAAAAAAAACAGGCCAGCGTTTTAAGATAAAAAATGCCTTGAGTCAACTATTACCCTCAAGATTTGTAGAGTTTTTTTGTTTAAAATACTTGTCCGCTGATAAATCCCTTAATGAAATAAAAGATAAAGAGCTAGAAACACTTTCAAGAGCAATTCATGCATGGAGGATAAAACCTTTAGATACAGTGGGTTACAAAAAAGCAGAGGTAACACGTGGAGGTATCGACACAGATGAACTATCATCTAAAACGATGGAAGTAAAAAAAATTTCTGGCCTTTATTTCATTGGGGAAGTTGTTGATATCACAGGACAATTAGGTGGTTACAATTTTCAATGGGCATGGGCTTCAGGATGGGCTGCTGGCCAAGTGGTTTAACTCAGGATAGTTTTCCGAAAACTCCTCTCCATGGTGCAAAAAAAGACAGAGGTAACTTTTTGTAAATATTATTAAGATGTGTTT
>CAYJUJ010000132.1:2984-5092 GCA_964373325.1 uncultured bacterium | reverse complement strand
AAGGGTTAAGGGATGGTACTTTTCTATATAATTTATTCTTACTTTTTATTCTTACTTTCACTTGCCACTTAACCCTTTTCACTTACCACTTATATCCATTGCAACTTCCTTATTTATTATTGACTGGATTCTTCGCTCCGTTACACTTCGCTCTGGATGATGGAAAAAAGCATAAAGAAAACATTTTTTATTTTAGCTACATTCATATTAAGTATAATATTCATTTTCACCATAGGTGAGTTGTACTACAGAATCTTTCCATCTAGAGGTTTTTTGTCTTTTGTGGATCCAGAACTGCATCATACACCTAGACCTTATATCAACATTGAAAGAATAGGTTGGAACAGCCGTTATATAACTAACTCTCTTGGTTGGCGAGATAAGCTTCCCCATCATGAAATAAAAAAAATAACCGATAGAGAAAAAAGAATCGTGTTTCTGGGCGATTCTTTCACTGAGGGATTTGGTGTAAATTATGAGAATACTTTTGTAGGAATTGCAGAAACAAAACTTATACAAAACAACTACCATTTTGAAATATTAAATGGCGGCACTGCATCTTACTCCCCTTTACTAGAATATCAGAGACTTAAAAAATTACTTCAACAAGGATATAAAGTTGATACCGTTATTCTTCTTCCTGACCTTTCTGATATTCAAGATGAAGTTTTTTATTTTAAAAAAGATCATTTTGATAATTTCCACAATCCACCACAATTCATGAGCTTTCGATTTAGACATCCCTGGATGGTGTTTTTGCTAAATACGTCCGCTTTCTTTCGAATTATAACCCGCTGTTTTATAGGGGATCACTACCGCTCTTTTGGATTGATTCCTTCTTTGTATGATTCTTCAAAAAAAGTTGAAAACATTATTAAAAACCGTTCTCTAAACGAGAGTCATATCATTACCTCAGAAGACCTAGTAAAAATTAATTCTCCAACCTTAATATGGAACTTGAAACCCTTCCCATTAGAATATAAACCAAGCTTTTTAGGATGGGCTCAAGATGGGGTTCAATTTTTTAAAACTAATATAGCAAAAATAAAAAAGCTTTGTGATGAGAACAATATCTCACTCATTGTGGCCTATTATCCCTGGCCTCAAGAGCTTTATACAAAAGACAATCCTTCACAGTATGAAATATTGAAAACATATTTTAAACTGTTGTTTCAAGCTCGAAGTTTACTATATGGAGTGAGCCCTTATCCAATACCATCATTTTATGAAAATTTAATGCAATCTATTTGCAAAGATCACAATCTAAACTGCATTAATCTCTATCCAGAATTAAGAAAACAAAATGACTGGTATCAGTTATTTATTAAAAACGACTGTCATTTTAATGAAAAAGGTCATGAAGTAGTTGGTGGTAAATTAGCTTCTGAGTTAATGAGAATTTTTAAAAGACATTATTAAGTCATCTTTCACAGTCTGATAATCTATGTTATGTAAAGTAACTAGATTCTTCGCTTGCGCTCAGAATGACGATTGTCTATTTAAATACATATGCAACACCTGCTGCCTGGAGATCTACTTTTTTCAAATCTGTCTTGCGATGAGGGTTTAGCTATTCAAACCTCTACAAAATCACCCTTTACACACATAGGTATGGTCCATATTAAAGACCATAAACACTATATTATTGAAGCCCATGGGTTTGTAAAATTAACTCCTCTTTCATTTTGGATTGATAATTGTCACAATAAAATTGCTGTAGGACGGGTTCTGCGAGAATATGCTTCTATCGCAGAGGTTGCTAGCTGTAAGGCTTTGGCATTTTTAGGACGCCCTTATAATGATTATTATGAATTTACAGATCAAAAACTTTATTGTTCTTCTCTGATCTACTACTCTTTTAAACTAGCCAATCAAGATGAAGATTTTTTTCCTTTAAAACCAATGAATTTTACTGATGCTATCGATATGTGGAAAGAGTATTTTGGTGCAAGGAAAATTCCCCAAGGAGAACCAGGCCTCTCCCCTGCAACTATTTATAACTCACCCAAAATAAAGATTATTTACGATTATCGGTTCGCGTGACAGTTAGTTAAGTTTCACAAAAATCATTCATTGACTGCAAGCATTCCGGAGTTAACATTATATTT
>CAYJUJ010000132.1:0-2884 GCA_964373325.1 uncultured bacterium | reverse complement strand
AGTTTCACAAAAATCATTCATTGACTGCAAGCATTCCGGAGTTAACATTATATTTAACAATGCAAGCTAAAACAAAATATCGTATTGAAAAAGACTCGATGGGGCCAATGAAAATTCCAGAACACTTCCTCTATGGTGCGGGAACTCAAAGAGCCCTCGAAAACTTTCCTGTGAGTGGCTGGAAAATGCCACTTTCACTGATTCATTCCCTTGCTCTTCTGAAAGCCGTGGCTTCAGAAGTTAATAAAAATCTAAAATTGTTAGACTCTAAACGAGCAAGTGCCATTCATCATGCTGCAATTCAAGTATCCCAAGGTCAACATGATGAACACTTTGTTATTGATGTTTTCCAAACGGGCTCAGGTACTTCTACAAACATGAACGTTAATGAAGTTATTGCTAATCTTGCTAATATTAAATTAGGTGGAAAAGTAGGCTCAAAAAAACCAGTTCATCCCAATGATCATGTAAATCTAGGGCAATCAAGCAATGATGTAATTCCCTCAGCTATTCACATGGCAACATACTTAAGTCTAAAAAATACTTTGGTCCCAGCCCTTAAAAACTTAGAAAAATCTTTAAATAAAAAATCTAAGGCCTTTCTAAGTATCATAAAAATCGGAAGAACTCATCTCCAGGATGCAACCCCCATCACTCTTGGACAAGAATTTAGTGGTTATGCAGCTCAAATTCATAATGCTATGATTCGCTTAGAAAACACCTATACCCTACTTTCTGAACTAGCTATTGGAGGCACTGCTGTTGGCACTGGTATTAATACGCATCCTCAATTTTCAAAAAATATGTGCGCAGAAATCTCAAAAATGACAAAAATTAATTTTCAAGAGGCTAAGAATCATTTTGAAGCTCAAGCTTCAAAAGATACGTGTCTTGAGGTCAGTGGCGCTCTTAAAACCTTGGGCAGTACGCTTACAAAAATAGCTAATGATATCCGCTTGCTTTCTTCTGGCCCCAGATGTGGCTTTGGCGAAATTGAAATTCCGGCAACGCAACCTGGTTCTTCTATTATGCCAGGAAAAGTAAATCCAGTGATTGCAGAATCTCTTCTACAAGTGTGCGCTCAAGTTATTGGAAATGATGCTGCTATCACCATTGGCTGCCAGGCTGGTAATTTTGAATTGAATGTCATGATGCCGCTCATTGCTTGTAATCTTCTTAATTCTATTAAACTTTTAACCAATGGCACTACTATTTTTCAAGAAAAATGTATCGATGGAATTCGCGCCAATAAAAAACGTTGTGAAGAAACAATAGAGCAAAGCCTAGCTCTGTGTACACCACTTGTTCCCTTGATTGGTTATGACAAAGCAGCAGAATTAGCCAAAAAGGCCTATAAAACTGGAAAAACTATTCGAGAAATTTGCAAACAAGAAAAGATATTAAGTGACAAAGAGTTATCAGTAGCTCTCGATCCTAGGAAAATGCTCTCCCCCACTTCTTAGTCTAACGCCAGTTCTCTCTTAGCTTTTCTAAATTTTTCTTTAACCATAACAGAGGGGCATTGTTCACGAAGTTTTAATACTAACTCTCTTATTCCGTGTGCTTTATAATGATATCGTACTTTTTGACCAGAAGTGACAATGGTGAGACCTCCAGAAACCTGAATATTTTTTATAGTCGAATAAGGTATAAAAATAACACGACGATCAGTTTGTATTTCTAACCCGTCATCATGTATGAATGTGGGGTATTTAATATAGTTTAATTGTAGAAATAAACTTCGTATTCCACCCCACATAAGTATCCCTATAAAGAGTTCCACAAAACATAAAAAGAAAAGCCCTCCCCACCATGATAAACTAGGAGTCTCTAGTGAAAAAAAACCCTTTATGAGTATTTTTCCAACAAAGATGAAAAGACCCATACCTATGAGAGTAAAAATAAGCGTTATCAGTACTCCAGCTGTACTTATCTTAGCAGCAGCTACCTCCCTCCCCCCAATACGACTTCTTGTATAAAATTGTTCTTTTAAAAGAGACTTCACATTTCCTCCATTTCTACCCCTCTTATCGGCTATAAATAACCCATATTTAACTTCAGAAAACACTAGAAAAAACCGACAAATACATTGTTATGCTCTTAATGCCCATAGAACATCAAAATAAAATCAAGGCTCACACACTCATGACCTGGATACTCATCTTAGGCATTACCTATGTCTCTTTTTTAGCATTTCCCTATATTAGAAATGATGAAAAAAAAATGGAATTAGTTATGAATGAAAACCATGAGGTTTTTTCTTTAGAAACAGAACTTTATCAAGAATTTCTCAATAAAAACCTGATCTCTCCCAACGAAAATTCTCTCACACGCTCTGTTGCCATGAGTCGTGTTGAAATTCCCTCTTTTCTAAACCAGAAACAAGCCGCTCTTTGGCTTTTAGCACAAAAAGACCAGGGTTTTCAAAAAGCACTGAATAAAGGAGCTGAAACATTTACCCCCACCCTTTATCAAAAATGGAAAAATAAAAAAAATATTATAGACACAGAAAAACACAAAACTTTTCTATGGAAATGGGGCTTTATTCCATCACAAGCTTCATTTATTGGATTGATAGCCTCCCTTTTTCTTCATGGGCATTACTTACACCTTTTAGTAAATTTATTTTTTCTTTGGTTTTTGGGACAGTACCTTGAAGAAAGATATGGGGTTATGAATTTTCTTCTTCTTTTCTTGTTAACCGGCTTTCTTTCTATTCTCTTTCATCGTCAATTTTCTCCGTTTCAAGACATTCCACTCATAGGCGCTAGTGGAGCCATTTCAGGGCTTCTAGGAAGTTACCTCATAAGTAATATCAAAACGAAAGTCAAAATTCTGTATTTTATATTTCCTATTTGGTATGGACATTTTTACATCCCAACAA
>CAYJUJ010000131.1:0-5120 GCA_964373325.1 uncultured bacterium | reverse complement strand
AAGTGTAACCTATGTCCTCGGTATTATTTGTTACCTATGTATCAGGAATATACCCTTTTTTGCCGGCGGAGGGACTCGAACCCCCAAGGGTTACCCCACTAGATCCTCATACCATCTATAGTTTTCACTACCGTTTAAAAAACGTTTGTGGTCTGGACTTTATCTTCACCCTATTTATTAAAAACTTAGGTGCGCTCCGTAAAGTCTCTACACTTGCCCAAAGTTTTTAAACTTTTGCTAGCTCGGTATTACTATCAGCCTTACCTGTTAAAGTTTCACCGAATTAGGAGCGTGCACTTTCAAAGTTTCCTTTGAAAGGCTCAGTTAACTAAGTCTAGCGTGTCTGCCAATTTCACCACGCCGGCATAATACAAAAGATCCCCGCGAAAGCTTGGATCTATTCTCCCCATAACCTATTGATAATCCTAATATGTTTACTGTGCAACAAATTCCTACAATTTCTTGACAAAGAAAAGAGCAGTGACTAGTTAAATGAAAAAGAATTTCATTTTCATTAAGGGGATACAGTGGATAACGGTAAATTTAATATTCATGGGCGAGTTCAATTGCTTAAGAATTTCTTAGCAAGCAAAGGCTTTAAATCAACAAAGCAAAGAAATGCCATTCTCAATATATTTGTTCAGCTTGAAGACTATTTAAACGTTGAAGAAATATATAAAAAAGTAAAGCATCGAGTTCCTAAAATTGGTTTTACAACTGTTTATCGAACGATCAAACTTCTTGAAAAAAATGGCTTTGCCATAAAAACTTATCTCAGAGATGGTCATAGTCATTATGAACCCCACTTTGACACATCATCGCACCATTACTTTATTTGTACAAAGTGTGGTGAAACTATGAAAGATGAAAATACCAACCTTTCAGATAGGATTCATTCTTCTGCTACAGAACATCAATTCAACCTGCATCACTATAAACTTGAAATTACTGGATTGTGTAAATCCTGCCAAAAACCTATTAATTAACTCATTTACAAAAAATAATATCTACTATACAAAAAATGTTATGCGCCTGTAGCCGAAGTTATTTTGGGGGATCCCTGCTTTCGCAGAGACAGGCTACGCCCCAAAATAACGAGTCCCTGAGAGGGCAAAGCCCGAGTCAGGGATCTCCATGTACTGGGGAAGGGTTTGGTTGTGGGCAAAAAATAGATGATGCGCCTGTAGCTCAATTGGATAGAGTATTTGGCTTCGAACCAAAGGGTTGCAGGTTCAAGTCCTGCCAGGCGCGAAATAAAATTTGATTATTATTTCCTTTTTTGTATCATGTTGAAAATGAGAACGCAGTCTATAGATACCCACCCAAATGCAGAAAAAATCCAAATAAAGCTTTTCAAACAAGCCAGTGTTTCTGAACGTCTCCAAAGAACATTTGCAATGTCTTCATGGATTCTCCGGCTTAGCAAGAAGGCTATTTTAAAAGCACACCCTACATGGAATAAGCGGAGAGCTGATTTATTTTTTATTGAGTTACATTACGGTAAGGCTTTAGCATCAAATCTTCAAAAATATTTAGAAAAAAACAATTTATGAATCAACCTGATGTTATTAGTGCATTAGAACCTCTCATTAAAGTTCTAAATCATCTTAATATTCCTTATTATGTGGGGGGATCGATTGCTAGTTCTACATACGGTGCATTTAGAGCTACCAGAGATGTCGATATGGTATTTAATTTGGATCCTAAACATGTTGACGAATTAGTAGATTCCTTAAAATCTCAATACTACATCGATAAGGATATGATTTTGGAAGCTATTAGGTACAGATCTTCTTTCAATTTAATTCATTTAGAGACGATGTTTAAAATTGATGTCTTTATCCTAAAAGAAAGAGCATTTGACTATGAATCCTTTCAAAGAAAAAAAGAAAATAAAATCGATGAAGATATGCATTTGACCGTATTTTTTGCCTCACCAGAAGATATTATCCTTCATAAGTTGGAATGGTATAGGTCAGCTGATCATATTTCAGATCGTCAATGGAGTGATATTTTAGGGGTTTTAAAAGTTCAAAGTGGACAACTGGATATGTCTTACCTAAAGAATTGGGCAAAAAAACTTGGTGTTTTAGACCTTTTAAAAAAAGCACTTTCTGAAGTTGGGTGATCTCTAAGCGCAAATGCAAATGAGTCTTTATTTGCTTAACAAGTTCAAACTTTGATCAATCCATTGATAAATCAGGATTTTTTCTTCATCAGTCACTTTTGTTCCTGGATGCAACAATCGATAGCGCCAAAGAGGCATTTCATTTTTTTGAAGGGTTTTCTTGATAGCCTCTAAATCTTCTTTTGGACTTCCATGCCCTTTAAAAGGAAAATCATCACCCATATCAAGATGCTTAAGCCCCTCTTTAATATCACGATCGAGAAGAGTTTTGACTAATGGAAGCTTATGATACCAGGGATGTTTTGTAAATTTGGAATGGCAATCAAAACATTTTTTTTCAAAAATAGGTTTAACAGTAGAAACATATGGATCATTGATCGTTTTAAGCACATCTATTTTATTTTCAGTTAAACTTTGATTTTCAGAGGGGTGATGTTTCTCATGAGCATGAGCTTGAAAAATAATAAAAAAAATTAGAATACTTAGCCTATGTTTCATAGCGTTTCATAGTGAGCATTTTTCATTACATTCAAAATGCTCGGGACTGGACTCGAACCAGCACGGGTTTCCCCATACGCCCCTCAAGCGTACGTGTCTACCAAATTCCACCACCCGAGCGTAAAACCTATTTATTGGGTATTGGTAGCTGAGGAGGAGTTTCTTTTTCTGCTGGAGGTTTCACTTGTTCTACAGGACTACTCCCTCCTTCAATAACACTCTTTGAGGCTTTAGTTTGAAGCGTTAAATGAACTGAAGAACATACAAAAAGGACCGCCAGTATTACAGTTAATTTAGTAAGAAAGCTAGTACCCCCTGTCGTTCCAAAAACCGTCTGGCTAGAACCTCCAAAAACAGCCCCCATATCAGCACCCTTCCCTACCTGAAGTAAAATCACAAGAATCAAAAGAACAGATAACGTAACATGAAGAGTATTAAAAACAGTCAGCATATTTTTCTCCTATAATTTAAACCCTGCGGAAACAATCTTTGCAAAAGAAGAAGCATTGAGAGACGCCCCTCCTACCAAAGCTCCATCAATATTTGGCATTTTCATAAAACTCTCAATATTATCTGGTTTAACACTGCCACCATACTGTATTCGAATATTTTTAGCAACTTCTCCAAAACTTCTTTCAATCAAGTTTCTGATATATTGATGAACCTCTTCTGCTTGGTCAGGGGTGGCATTTTTTCCAGTTCCTATAGCCCACACTGGCTCATAGGCAATAACAATGTTTTTAAGTGGAGAATCCTTTAACCCCTCCAAAGAGTAAAGTAATTGGTGAGAAATAATATCAAAGGTGATATTTCTTTCTCTCTCCTCTAATGTTTCTCCCACACACAAAATAGCTGAAAGTCCATGCTCTAAAACCTTAAATACTTTCTTTCGAATGATATCATCTGATTCTCCAAAAACATGACGCCTTTCTGAATGACCTAAAATAACATAGTGACAACCAGCATCCTTAAGCATTTTTACAGAAACTTCGCCCGTGAAAGCTCCCTCATCTTCCCAATGGGTATTTTGGGCGCCTAGTTGCAATACATTATACTTTACCTTTCTCTGAAGCTCAGAAAGTACTACAAAACTTGGAGCAATAACAACCTCTGGAGCATTTTTTGACTCCAGTTTTCTAAAAACAGATTCTTTTTTAAAACTTTCAATAAACTGTAATGCATCATTTACCGTATGATACATTTTCCAATTGGCTACAATGATTGGCTTCCTTATTCTCATGATGTTAAAGAAACAAGTCCTGGCAAAACCTTACCTTCAAGATATGTAAGACTTGCTCCTCCTCCGGTTGAAAGATGAGAAATTTTATGAGCAACATTTGTTGCTTGCACTGCTGCTACACAGTCACCCCCACCTACTATAGAAAAAGCACGGCTTTCTCCAATAGCTTCCGCAATGGCATTTGTTCCACTATCAAAGGGTTTTACTTCATAAACTCCCAATGGGCCATTCCACACAACCGTTTTAGCTTTTGAGATATATTTGAGAAACAGTTTTATCGTTTGAGGCCCAATATCAACCCCATAGAAATCATCTTCAATATCAATTCCTTCTGTTGTATGAGTATTCAAAGACTGGCTAGGACTTTTTGAAACAACATGATCACAGGGTAAAACCAATTCTACCTTTTCCTGATCAGCCTTTTCAAAAAGATTTCGAGCTACTCCCAATTTATCATTCTCAATCTTTGAACTTCCCACTTGATGCCCTTGTGAGTGAAGAAGTGTATAAGCAAGTGCTCCTCCTATCAAAAGAACATCTGCTTTAACCATAAGGTTGCGCAATAAATCGATTTTATCCGAAACCTTAGCTCCTCCAATAATGGCAACATAAGATCTTTCTGGGTGTTCAATAACTCGATTTAAATTTTCAATTTCTTTTTTTATAAGAAACCCACACCCTTTCTCTTGAATCAGCTTTGGCAAAGCATCTACAGAAGCTTCAGAGCGATGGGAAACTCCAAAAGCATCATTGACATATACGTCAATGTATTCAGACATGTGATGGGCAAAATTTGGATGATTTTTGCTTTCAGCACTGTTAAAACGAAGATTTTCCAAAAGGATAACAACCCCTGGATGTGCTTCATTAATAATTTTACTAACAGCCTCTCCAATACAATCGTCTGTAAAAATAACATCCTTTCCCAAAAGTTCTGAAAGACGAACTCCCACCGGTTCAAGGCTGAGCTCTTTTGATTTGGTTCCTTGAGGGCGTCCTAAATGAGATCCCAAAACCACTTTTGCATTTTGATCTAAGGCATATTGAATTGTGGGAAGTACGGCTTTAATTCGAGTATCATCAGTGATGCGCCCTTCATCAAGAGGTACATTAAAATCACAACGAATGAATACTCTCTTATCTTGCAAAGATAACTCATCAATGGTTTTAATTTTAAAATCTAAATATTCGACCGACATAAAAATTGGGCTAATTCAACCATTCTGTGTGAAAAAGCAGTTTCGTTATCATACC
>CAYJUJ010000130.1:4512-5200 GCA_964373325.1 uncultured bacterium | reverse complement strand
CTTTAATGTAGAGAGAAAATAGTTTTTCCTTTTCTTGGTAACTTTCTTTTGAAAGGGGATCAAGATTTCTTATTTTCTGAAGCCCCTGGGAAATCAAAACAATTTGAGGACTCGTGCTTTTAAATCGGTTTAAAATTTCTTCCATTTCAGAAAACCGAAATGCTTTTTCTGAACTTCTCTCCCCTAGAACAAGCTCTTTAAAAGAGAAAATACGCTCTATCCAACGATCAAGTTTTTGATCGCCAGCAATGACCTTTGGAAGAAATATTTCTTTGAGCGTTTTTATTTCTTGTCCTGTAACAGCACCCTGGATCTTCGTACCTTCTATACGATCTTTATTGTCGTTAAGTAGCTTCAGTGCACAATCAATATTATTGTTGATATCGCTTTCTTCTAAATAACCCCGTGTGAATTTATCGGAAAGGGTGTCAAAGTTAAAGGAGCACGTTTCAAGCAAAAATTTACTAGCATCAAGAACGGTATCATGTTTGGTTTCTTCCCCCCACCACTTGGTACAAGAAGCCGCAATAAAAGACAAAAATAAAACCTGTAAAAGTTTTTTAGAAAACATATTGTATCTTAAGCCAAATCCGATCATGAGAACCAAATTGTCCCCAATAGGTATCTGGGGCGCCCTTCAAAATATCAATTCCTCCACCTAGATAAATGTTACGAGTCACATTGTAAA
>CAYJUJ010000130.1:1413-4502 GCA_964373325.1 uncultured bacterium | reverse complement strand
CAGACGTGTGCTTTCCGATCTTTTTGAGCGCTGTATCATTCAGTTTAAAATCAGACTCTCCAAAAAATAAAAGTGAAAGTGTAGAAAAAAGCCTTACTTCTATATTAGAAAAAAATCTTAAATTAGCTTCTTCTAATTTAATAAATTTAGGCTGTTTATATTTTTCATACTCTTTAGAGTAAAGCAGCCCAGAAGAGAAACTTTTGATTAAAGTATTTTGTCCTAAGTAAGAAACCCCAAAAAGACTATTTACTTTTTTAGTTTTAAAAATATTTTTTTCTGAATCATCTGGGTTGGTAGGGTCAATATACGCTGTTTCAAGAAGAAAATTAATATTTTCCGAAACAAGGGGTCTAGCCTTCACTTCAATACTATAAACTCTCTCAGTATAAAATTCTGGATAAATTTTAACCAATGTTTTAAGATCCTTTTCATCTTTAATTTGCAGTGTGGGGTCCAAGTGCAATCGTGCTTCGGGGTCCATCACGTCAGCTGCTGCAAAAGCTATATCTAAACTTTCTGATTTATAGCTTGCTCGCACAGCCAAGCTATTTTGAAAAAGAATATCTATAAAATCTATTTTCTGTAATTTGTATTTTAAAGGAATAAATGCCTCACCTTGTTTAAAACTATAATAAAGAGGCTGTGCCCAACGAGAAGACGGAATAAGGGAACCATCACTTTCTTCTTTATAACGAGCACCTCCGCTGTGGGGAATAAAGAGAGGGCTCCAGAAAAATTCATAAGACCAAGGTTTACTTTCATAATTGGTATAAAGACCTGTTAAACCATTAACCTGATAATTCAACGGATCAATGTTGAAAGTAGGAAAGATTTGTTGAATCGGGCTATAGTAAGATACCCCACCCCAGGCAGGTAAAAATCGCCCGAAACTCAAAAACCAGTTATATGTTCGATAGGTCAAATTTGCTTGGGCTACATTAAACCAATGGGCAACTTCCTGAGGTGTAGAAGCCCATAGTTTTGCATCTAAACTCCATTGAAAACCTCCAAGTAAAGACTGATTTCTATTAAAACCAATTCCCATGCGATACGCTTCTTTGCTACCCTCATAGTCTGTGGGATAGGACATACCCTCTAAGGAAGTTTCAAGGCGCATTTCACTAAAGTATTGCTTTTCTGATATCGGAACACCGCGGCCATAGGCCTGTGAATAGGCTAAAAGAAGGGTTAAAACTACATGTAATTTGAACGTTCTCATCATATTCCTCTCATCAAAAAGGGCATAATCTACCCTGCATATGATTACATAGCAAGGCTCATGCCAAGCCAAAAATTTCAGTTTTTTAGCACAATTATATGAATTTATTAGATAAAACCGTATTTTCTCAATTTTAGATTCATGAGGATAGAGTTTAAAACCCTTCGATTTATGCCAATTAGCGGCATGGATAGAAGAAAAAAAGCCCTTAATAATACTAACCATATGATATTATTATATAAATTTAAATTGTCATGATTCTTGACAGGTGTTCAGAGGCCAGGCCATTTCAGGGACAGCTATTTTTTAGGCATTAATAGCTGTCCCTGAAATAATGTCCCTGAAATGGCCTGGCCTCTGATTAGAAATGTAGCTTTCTAATGTATCCTTCTACTTTTCCTAAAAAAACCAGAACAATAAGAATAATAATTGTGGCGCCAATAGCTGTAAGGTACTGATGACTTCCAATGGCAAGCCCTATAGCCCCTACAACCCAAATAGTTGCCGCTGTAGTTAAACCTTGAATATTCACACCACTATTCATAATAGTACCCGCACATAAAAAACCAAGGCCCGTCACTACTTGAGCACCAATTCTTCCAGGGTCAAAACTACCCACTTGAGCTACTTTCTCCGATACAATCATGAAAAGAGTTGAACCCATGCACACTAAAATAGTCGTACGTAGTCCTACTGGCTTGTCCTTAATTTCTCTCTCAAGTCCAATAAGCCCACCCAGTAAAAAGGCTAAAAAAAACTCAAAACCTTCATTTGTAGCAAATTGGATAAATGTTTGAAGCACTTAAAAATAATCTTACAACATAACACCATGAGAGACAAGGTGATCAGCTAATCGAAGTGGTTCAGGAATACGGTATTGGGAAGAACATTTAAGAACTATTTTGGTAGCAGAAGAAAGAGTTACTTTATGCCCAACCGACACAAAAACTGGTTTCACTTTAGATCTCGTACATACGACACGCCCCACAACCTCTTTTTGATAATATAAAGGCGTAAACTCTCCTTTTTCCCATTTAAATGTTTTATATTCCCCAACTAATCTTTTCTTAGCACACCCAATAGTTGGGATATTAAGTTCCACCCCTAAATGACATGCTAAACCAAATTTTCTAAAGTGAGCAAGGCCTTGCCCATCAACTAAAAGAAGATCTGGTTTTTTTTGAAGCTTTTTAAAACATTCTTTAAGGGATGGCATCTCTCTGAAAGATAAAAAACCAGGGACATAAGGAAAATCTGTCTCAGTTTCAAAAACGACCTTATCTACAACATGGAGAGAAGGAAAAGTTAAAACAACAATACCTGCTTTGACAAAAGTCTTTTCACCTTTCTTTCTATAACAAACATCACACCCACCTATAAGACGAACTCTTTTAAGACAGTCTTTGACAATAACTTTTCTTTTGAGAAGTTCTTGTTTCGATCTCAGATCTGAAAAGGAAAAATGACTCATTTAATTATAAAAAAGGAATTTGTACTTTTTTGCTATGGGCTACTTTTTTGGCTTCCTCATAACCCGCATCAACATGACGCATAATGCCAAGACCAGGATCTGAAGTTAAAACTCTCTCCAACTTTTGGGCTTGTGCTTTTGTTCCATCTGCAACAATAACAAGACCTGCATGAAGAGAATAACCTATACCTACACAACCACCGTGATGAAAAGAAACCCAGCTTGCACCATTCACAGCATTAATTAAAGCATTGAGTACTGGCCAGTCTGCAATGGCGTCAGAACCATCTTTCATGGCTTCTGTTTCCCTGTTGGGCGATGCTACTGACCCTGTATCAAGATGATCTCTTCCGATTACGATCGGCGCCCTGACCTTGTCTTCTGCAACAAGTTTGT
>CAYJUJ010000130.1:0-1403 GCA_964373325.1 uncultured bacterium | reverse complement strand
TAGGAGCGCGAAGATCCCCCTTCTTCACTAATCTATTAAAAAGAGCACCTGCCTCTGCCCTCTCTCCATACCCTAACCAACAAATTCGACTTGGAAGCCCCTGAAATTTTACTTTTTCTCCAGCTCGGTCAAGCCATTTCTTCAAAGATTGATTCTTTGGAAAAAGTTTCATAATTTCTTTATCGGTTCTATAAATATCTTTGGGATCACCAGAAAGGGCAACCCATCTAAAAGGACCCTTTCCCTCACAAAACAAGGGGCGAATATAGGCAGGCACAAAACCAGGAAAACTAAAAGCGTTTTTAAGCCCTGCTTTTAAAGCTTGAGCCCGAATGTTATTGCCATAATCAAAAACAAAACTACCCATTTTCTGAAAATCAAGCATGGCTTGAACATGCACAACCATGGATTCGTAACTCATTTCAATATAACGCTTAGGATTTTTCTCTCTCAGCTCTAAAGCTTCTTCATAAGAGATGGTTCTTGGCACATAACCATTAAGCTCATCATGAGCTCCCGTTTGATCAGTTACTAAATCTGGAGTTATCCCTCGCCTCACAAGCTCTGGATAAATATCAGCCGCATTTCCAAGAAGACCTATTGAGATCGCTTTCTTTTTTTTCTTTGCTTCATCTACACACTTAAGAGCCTTATCTAAATCCTCATAAGCAACATCTAAATAACCTGTTTCTAATCTTCTCTGAATTCTCTTTTGATCTACCTCAATCCCTAAAAAGATAGCTCCATTCATCGTTGCTGCTAAGGGTTGAGCTCCACCCATGCCTCCAAGGCCAGCGGACAAAATAAAACGCCCTGAAAGATCCCCTTTAAAATGTTTTTGCCCTGCACTTGCAAACGTCTCATAAGTGCCCTGTAAAATACCCTGGGTTCCGATATAGATCCAGCTACCCGCAGTCATTTGGCCATACATAATAAGACCCTTTTTTTCGAGTTCCCTAAAATAATCCCACGTAGCCCAGTGAGGTACGAGCATAGAATTAACAATAAGAACCCTTGGGGCAAGATCATGAGACTTACAAATTCCTACAGGTTTTCCTGATTGTACTAAAAGGGTTTCGTCATTTTTAAGCCCTTTAAGGCATTGAACTATCTTATGAAAACATTCCCAGTTTCTAGCAGCCTTGCCCGTTCCACCATATACGACCAGTTCACTCGGGTTTTCAGCTACTTCAGGATCCAGATTATTCATAAGCATTCTCATAGCCGCTTCTTGAACCCACCCTTTGCAGGATATTTTATTCCCTCTCGGCGCCCGAACTGTTTTCATAATTCTCAACCCTACTCGATCACCACAACCATCGCAACGTCTGTCCCTCTAAAGACAGTCTTTAGAGGGACAGTCTTTAATAGTTTTGTTAAATATATGATTTTATTAAGTAAAA
>CAYJUJ010000129.1:0-5224 GCA_964373325.1 uncultured bacterium | reverse complement strand
CTCCAATTAAGTGCGGGGATGACAGTTAGTTAAGTTTCACAAAAATCATTCAGTGTCTGTGAAAATATGGAAGGTTACAACTCTTTCGTAACTCTTTCAAATTTCAGTGGTTTTTAGTGGTTCCATTTTTATAGTTTTGTCAATATTGAAAGAATTGAAAAAGGGTTTATCATTACATTAGAGAGTAGGAATGAAAATAAAAGCTTCCCTATCCTGCTATTTGATCAAAACTTTTGATCTTATTTAATTAAAAGGGAGCTGTCACTTGCTGTGGTGTGCAAGCCCTCATGTAAATAAAGAGGGAAGCCTAAAGCAGTAATATGGTACCCACTTGAACCAAAAGGTTCAAAGAGTTTAGAGCAAATAGCGAAGAGGATAGGGAATTATTTAAGGGGCTGGCTTTTTTGGCCAGCCCCTTTTTTATTTAACAACCACCTTTTATAGGTCCTTTCCTTGACACCTTAAGACAAAAAATAGTATTTTATCTCCACATGCCTAAAACCTTAAAATTACTTATAGTTACTGAGAGCGTCTCTATCAAAAAAGCAGTGGAGCTAGCTTTAGTAGAAAAGCAGTTTGAAGTAAAATCTATAGAGCCAAAATTAATAATTTCGACTCTAGAAGAGTGGAACCCTGATATTGTGATTACAGATATTAAAGATAATAGCTTACCCCGAAAAACCCTTACCATCCTTCTTTATAGTCCATGGGAAGAAAAAGAACTTGCCTCGTTTAAAGTAGATGCAACTCTTAAAAAACCATTTAATAGAACAACACTTCTAAAAACGATAAATTCTGTCATTGCAAAACATGGATCCTCGGCTCTCGCTCAGGATGACAAAAGGGACACTCAGGATGACACAGTGGAAGTGCAAGCACTTACACCTGAACTTGAAAAAATAGCAAGACAAGTTATTGAAAAAATAGGATGGGAGGTCATCCCTCGTCTCTCTGAAAGCCTTCTTAAAGAAGAAATCAATAAATTGTTAAAATTATCCAGCCAAAAATAATCAATGATGTTAAATCATAGCGAAGTAAAAAAGTTAATACAGGCTGCCCTTAAAGAAGATATTGGTAGGGGTGATATCACAACAAAGACCCTTATCCCCCTTGATCTTAAAGGAATAGCTACCATTACCCTTAAAGAAAAAGCTATTCTTTGTGGACTTCCTCTTTTAAGGTATTTTTTTCCAAAACCATTCGAGTTCCGCACTTTTTATAAAGAAGGGAGTTTGGTCAAAGCCTCGTCAAAAATAATAACTATTGTTGGTCATTACAGAAAGCTCCTAGAGCAGGAGCGAGTTTTTTTAAACTTTCTAGGACATCTTTCGGGAATAGCCACTTTAACTCACCAATTTGTTAGGGCTTGTCATAATAAAAAAACTCACATTTTGGAAACTAGGAAAACAACTCCAGGCTTGAGAACTCTTGAAAAATATGCAGTTAAGATGGGTGGTGGTACAAACCATCGTTCCGGGCTTTTTGATGCTATTCTCATTAAAGAAAATCATCTTAATGCCAATCAAAATATTCAAGAAGCTATTTTAAAAGCCAGGAAAAAATATCCTCATACAAAAATTGAAGTAGAAGTTAAAAATTTAAAGGAAGTTAAAGAAGCAATTCAAGCACACCCTCATATTATACTTTTAGATAACATGACTATTCCCCAAATAAAAAAGGCCCAAAAAATAATTGGTAATAAAGCACTTATTGAGGTTTCTGGAAATGTAAGTCTTCGAAATATTAAAAAAATAGGCACATTAAATATTGATAGGATCTCAATAGGTGCTTTAACCCACTCCGCCCCTTGTATCGACTTCAGCATGTGGATAGAAAAATGTTAGTATTTCCAAAAACAAAGTGGTTAGGACAGGAAATAATGTATTTAAAAACAGCCACTTCAACTAATGACGTGGCTTCTCAATGGATTCAAAACAATAAGAATGTAACTGAAGGCGTTGTTTTCGTTGCAGATACGCAAACGAAGGGGCGTGGAAGATACGAAAGACAATGGTTTTCCCCGCCAGGTGAAAACTTATATATAACATGTATTTTAAAACCTCATATTTCTTCTTCAGAATTACCACAACTCACATTTCCTATATCCTTAGCACTTCTTGAAACATGCCAAGCACCCGAAGGAGTGACAATAGAAAATCTACGATTGAAATGGCCCAATGACCTCATGTTTCATACTAAAAAAGTGGCTGGTATTTTACTAGAACTAGAAAAAGGGTACGTTATTGCTGGCATTGGTTTGAATATTAACCAAAAAGAGTTTCCACCACCTTTGCAAAAAATAGCAACTTCTTTGTCTGAGGCAGCTGGTAAGTCTCTTAACCGTCACAAGATTCTTTTAAATCTTCTCGAAAAAATTGAAAAATGGTACGAATATTACCTAACTGGTGGTTTTAGCCCTATCAAAGAATTGTGGTTGGAAAAAACGGGGCTTCGCGGGCTTAAGGTACAGTTGAAAAGCGGTGAAGAAGTAACCCTCTTAGATCTTACCCAAGAAGGAAGTCTTATGTATGAAAAGAAAAATAAAGAAAGGGGCGTTGTTTTTACAGGAGAGGAAATATGCTACTCGCTATAGATATGGGAAATACAAGCACTTCTTGTGCTCTTTTTGAGAACGCTAAAATGAGAAAATCTTTCTTTTGCAAAACTCCTCTTTTTGTTCAGAAAAATATAATAAATTCATTATTTAAAAAACATGGAATTACTAGGCAAAAAATATCGGCTATTTGTGTTGCCTCCGTTGTTCCACCCTTGATACCACATCTTAAAACAAATTTAAAAAAAGCATTTCCACATATAAAACCAGTTTTTATTTCCTCAACCCTCAACACTGGCCTTACTTATAAAGTGGAAAAGCCGAAAGAAATTGGAGCTGATAGAATTGCCAATGCTGCGGCTTCTTTCCAAAAAATGAGAAAAGACCTTATTGTTATCGATTTTGGAACAGCAACAACATTCGATTACATATCAAAAAAGGGTGAATATCATGGTGGTATGATATATCCAGGAATTGAGATTTCTTTTCAAAGTCTTTTTGAAAAAGCCGCAAAACTTAAAAAAACCAAGCTCACAAAACCAAAATATGTTGTTGGAAAAAACACCAAAGAAAATATTCAAAGTGGTTTTTTTCACGGCTATAGTGCTATGGTAGATGGCGTTGTCTCCAAAATAGAAAAAGAGGTTCAAAAACCTCTTTATGTCATTGCTACCGGAGGTTTTTCTAGCCTTATGGCCAAATCCAGCATAAAAATGCACCAAGTTGATCCCTATCTTACCTTAAAGGGTATTCAAATTATCTTTTCAAAAAATGCCTAAAATTGTACCTGGCGATTTTAGGCCTCAAAAGTGCCAGGCACTTTTGAGTGACGTTTTAAGGCATAAAAGAGCCCTATTTTGTTCTTCTCCCAACTGCTCATTTTAAAATAACAAATAAAATCAATAACTTAAATTTTTACTTCCTTGGCATGAGGGTTGCAACCTTGAGAGATCGAGAAGGAGGTTAATGTTATGAGAACTTTAAAAAATGTACTAATAATTGTTTTACTAAGCTTTGCACTGGTCCATTGTGGCAAAGAAGAGGGTGTTGCTGCACCCGCACCTATAAGTGAGTTCACGCCCTATTCTGGACCCTATGCAGGTATGCCAGGAGATCCAAATGCAAATCCTAACCTTTTAGGAGATTTTGCTGCACGATATCCAAATACTCCTGTTTACGGCCCCAATGGTTATTCCAGCAGCTTTCAGGAATATTACAGATCCTTCTATCAAGGAAGAAGCGGTGGTATTCCAAACGGATATCAGATGTTCTTTAACGGCCAGTGGCAACCAATGGGTTCTTTCTTCAATGGTATGTATAATGACCCTTCAAGAAGAAATTATTATCTCAACTTAGATTGGCAAAAAAATCCATGGAGTGGCAGAACAGGTTTTGGCGGATTTTTTGGAATTCGATAAGATTATCGTTTAGAGAACTGGTAACGAGCTCTGGCTCCACGTTGTCCATACTTTTTCCGTTCTTTGGAGCGTGGATCACGGGTTAAAAAACCACCCTTTCTTAAAGTGGTTCTTAACTGAGGGTCATAAGCAAGAAGAGCGCGAGAAAGTCCATGTCTCACAGCCCCTGCCTGCCCTTCAATACCACCACCCTTAACTCTCACCACAACATCAAACTTTTCCTGACTATTGGTAAGCTTTAAAGGCTCTAAAACAACAACGCGCGAAGTGTTTCTTAAAAAATAATCCTCTAACTTTCTACCGTTGACATCAAAAACCTTTTTATTAGAGGGCCTTAAATAAACTCGTGCTATAGCAGTTTTTCGCCGCCCTGTACCATAAAATTCTTGAGGAGCTGCTGCTTGTTGTTGGATTCTAGGCATGAAACTTTAACTCCAAGGGTTTAGGATTTTGAGCCAAATGAGGATGATTTGATCCTTTATAAATTTTAAGTTTCTTTAAAAAACGAGCTTGAAGCCTATTTTTGGGAAGCATTCCTTTCACAGCAATCTGAATAATTCGTTCTGGGTGTTTCTGTCTCATTTCTTCAAGTGAGGTTTCTTTAAGCCCTCCAAAATAACCTGTATAGCGATAATATGTTTTCTCTTGAGCACTTACCAAAATTTTTTCTGCATTAGTTACAACTACACAATTCCCTCTTAATATGTGTGGAGTAAAATCTCTTTTATTCTTTCCCCTTAACACAGTTGCAACTTGACTTGCCAACCGCCCCAAAGCCTTCCCACTGGCATCAACATGATACCACTCTTCAGAATACTTTTGAGTCGCCTGTTTTACAGCCTTCTGAGGTTGAGTCTTCTTTTTTTCTTCTGTAGCCATGAAAGTCCGATATATATGAGAGCGCGTTTGAAGTCAATAAAAGGTAGTATTCCAAAAGTTTCATTCAAATTAGCTTGTTTCGGGGTCCTGCCGCCTTATGGGTGCCCATACCAGCTGTCCTCGCCTCATTATGTCATTCCAAACGCGGGTCCTTCGCAATAGCTCAGGATAAACTGCGGCTGGAATCCAGTCTTACTTAAGTCTTATATCGAACTGATGATTCGGCTGCGGGCGCAAGGTCTCGCTGAATGATTTTTTAGTTTCACAAAAATCATTCAGTGATTGTGAGCATATGGGAGTTAACCTAATTCTTGTTTAGACGGCGTCACCCCTCAGCTTCGCTATGGCATGAAAACTTTTGGAATACTCTTAT
>CAYJUJ010000128.1:0-5303 GCA_964373325.1 uncultured bacterium | reverse complement strand
GATCTTTAATGATCAAGGTGGGTTGAATGGTAAAAAAATAAAAGTTATTACAGTTGATGATCAAGGTAAAGCTGAAGAAGCAGCTTCCGCTGTTACTAAACTCATCACAAGTGATAAAGTTGTTGCTATTTTAGGAGAAGTAGCTAGCTCTCGTTCTCTCGCTGCTGCTCCTATTGCACAAAGGTATAAAATACCTATGATCTCTCCTTCTTCAACTAATCCTAAAGTAACAGAAGTAGGAGATTACATTTTTAGAACATGCTTTATTGACCCCTTTCAAGGGCAAGTCATGGCCAACTTTGCACTTGATACTTTGAAAATAAAAAAAATTGCAATACTTCGAGATATCAAAAGCGACTATAGTGTAGGCTTAGCTGATTTTTTCAGAAAAACGTTTGAAAGCAAAGGTGGAAAAATTCTAGCTGATCTCTCTTATACAGCTGGTGATATTGATTTTAAAGCGCAATTAACGGCTATTCGAGGGAGGGGTGTTGAGGCACTCTTTATTCCTGGCTACTACACAGAAGCAGGCCTCATTGCAAGACAAGCTCGAGAATTAGGAATCAAAGTTCCTCTTTTAGGAGGAGATGGCTGGGATTCTGAAAAATTAACAGAAATTGGCGGTGCAGCTGTTGAGGGTTCTTATTTTAGTAACCACTATTCTCCTGAAAGCACAGATCCCAGAGTTCTTGCCTTTGTTGAAAAGTATAAAAAAACATTTGATTCAGTTCCTGATAGCCTTGCAGCTATGGGCTATGATGCTACCTGGGTCCTTATTGATTCTCTCAAACGAGCTAAGAGTTTAAATCCAAGTGATATTCGGGATGCCATAGCTCAAACAAAAGATTTTCCAGCTGTGAGTGGCCTGATTACTATTAATGCAAAGCGGGATGCAGATAAAGCTGCTGTTGTAGTGGTAGTTAAAAATGCCGAGCGGCGTTATATCGCAACAGTAAAGCCCTAAGTGGAAGAGTTTGTTCAACATATTATTAATGGCCTCTCTATAGGTACAATCTACGGTCTTGTAGCTCTTGGCTACACGATGGTCTACGGAATATTACGCCTTATTAATTTTGCCCATGGCGATGTTTACATGATGGGTGTGTTTTTTGGTTTTTACTTTGCAAACTTGAGTGGTTTGGCTCTCAAACCTTCTTTTTGGACACTCAGTGCAGTGCTTATCTTTTCAATGATGGGTGCTTCTCTTTTAGGTTTTGTAATTGAGCGCTTTGCTTACAGGCCACTTCGAAAAATGCCTCGTCTCAATCTTCTTATTACTGCTATTGCAGTGTCACTTTTATTGGAAAATGGAGGGCAAATTTTTTTCGGTGTCACTCCCCAATTTTTTCCAGAGCTCATACAAAGAAAAATTCTTTTAAGTTTTGGAAATATTGAAATTAGTAATTATCAAATCATCGTGCTTGGCGTATCAGTTAGCTTGATGCTCATTCTCCAATATATTATTTTTTACACGAAACAAGGAAAAGCTATGCAAGCTGTTTCTTATGATCATGAAAAGGCATCGCTTATGGGAATTAACACAGACCGTATTATTTCTTTTACTTTTATTCTTGGTTCTGCATTGGCTGCAGCCGCTGGAATTCTAGTAGGGCTTTCTTATCCAAGAATCGACCCCTTAATGGGAATTTTATTTGGTCTTAAAGCTTTTGTGGCAGCAGTACTTGGGGGAATAGGGAATATTCCGGGTGCTATTGTAGGTGGCATTATTATGGGCCTCTCAGAAGAAATGGTTGTAGGATATTTATCTTCAACCTACAGAGATGCCCTTGCATTTTGTATACTCATTCTGATTCTTCTTTTTAAACCCTCTGGGCTTTTTGGGCAAAAATCAGTAGAAAAGGTTTAAATTGTGAAACAAATTTTTACATTTTTCGTAACCTCCTTAGTTTTACTGACACTCAATTATTTTCTCCCTCATATATTAAATCCATATATTTTTATGATTTTAATCTATTGCGGTATTAATATTATTTTGGGCGTCAGTCTCAATATTATTAATGGTATGACAGGCCAGTTTTCAATTGGTCATGCTGGCTTTATGGCTGTAGGTGCCTATGTATCAGCAGCACTTAGTTTCTACGTTTTTTCTCCTTTAACAAGCAACCCTATTTTAACGCAAATTCTTTTTATTATTTCTCTCATAACAGGAGGAGCGGGAGCTGCTGTTTTTGGTTATTTAGTGGGCCTTCCTTCTTTAAGATTGCGTGGTGATTACCTAGGAATTGTAACACTCGGTTTTGGTGAAATCATTCGGGTTCTGATTCTTAACATGGATTTTATAGGAGGTGCTAGAGGGTTTACTGGTATTCCAGTTTTAGCTAATTTTTTCTGGGTTGGATTTTTTGTTGTAGCTGTTGTTGTTATTAGTTTTAGACTGAAAAACTCTTATCATGGACGAGCTTTGCTTTCTATCAGGGAGGATGAAATAGCTTCCGAATCCATTGGAATTGCCATCACCCATTATAAAATTAAAGCCTTTGTTTTAAGTTCATTTTTTGCAGGCATTGCTGGGGGGCTTTTTGCACATTTTATAGGTTATTTAAATCCAAGTTCCTTTACTTTTTTAAAATCTTTTGAGGCGATTATCATTGTTGTTTTAGGAGGTATTGGATCCATTTCTGGATCTGTCATTGCAGCGCTCATTACAACCATTTTGCCAGAAGCATTACGACCCCTTAGAGATATAACACAAATAGATTTTAGAATGGTGATCTATCCCCTTCTCCTTCTCATTCTCATGCTAACACGCCCTCAAGGGTTATTTGGAAGCAAAGAAATAAGCTTTAAAAAAACACCATGAAAACACTTCTTGAATGTAAAAATACCACTATGAAGTTTGCAGGACTTCTCGCTGTATCCAATTTTAATCTTAACCTTCAAAAAAATGAACTTGTAGGACTCATTGGCCCTAATGGAGCAGGAAAAACAACTGTTTTTAATATGCTAACCGGTATTTATATGCCAACAGAAGGAGCTCTAACTTTAGAAGGTGAATCCCTCAATAACCTTCAACCTCATGATATCACTCGTCGTGGCATTGCAAGAACTTTCCAAAACATTCGCCTTTTTAAAGACTTGTCTGTTCTCGACAATGTCCGCTTAGGGTTTCATACCCATATGAAATATGGGTTGTTTTCAATTATCACTCAATCTCGCTCTTCTCTGAATGAAGAGAAAAATACTCGAGAAAAGGCTTTAGAGTTACTTAAAATTTTTGATTTGCAAGATAAAGCGCATACTCTCTCTAAAAACCTACCCTACGGTGATCAAAGACATCTTGAAATATTAAGAGCTCTTGCAACAAAACCCAAAATCCTACTCTTAGATGAACCCGCTGCAGGCCTTAACCATGGGGAAAAAGAAGAGCTCTTGGAAACAGTTCAAGAAATCCGCAAAAAATTTGATCTCACTATACTTCTTATTGAACATGACATGAAGCTCGTTATGGCTATTTGTGAGCGCATATTAGTACTGGATCATGGAGAAACAATTGCAGAAGGGACTCCAAAAGAAATTCAAGCGAATCCTCTTGTTATCAAAGCTTATTTAGGTGAATAGAATATGGTACTTTTAAAAATAGACAATATTACTGTTGCTTATGGAATGATCGAAGCTCTGAAGGGCATATCACTCACTGTCAATGAAAACGAAATTGTAACCCTTATTGGCTGCAATGGTGCAGGCAAAAGTACGACGCTACGAACTATTTCTGGACTTCTCACTCCAAAAAAAGGTAAAATATTTTTCAAAGGAAAAAATATTTCTGGGAAGAAACCCTATACTATTGTCAAAGATGGTATTGCCCATGCACCTGAGGGGCGCGGTATTTTTCCAAACCTCTCTGTAGAAAATAATTTAGAGGTTGGAGCTTACACAAGAAAAGACCGTAAAAATATTTCTCAAGATAAAGAATTTATTTTTAGCCTTTTCCCTATTCTTAAAGAAAGACGTCATCAAAGTGGTGGAACACTTTCTGGTGGAGAACAACAAATGCTTTCTATCTCTCGTGCTCTTATGGCAAAACCAACACTTCTTCTTTTAGATGAACCTTCTTTGGGGCTTGCTCCTCAAATCACAAAAAAAATATTTCAAGTCATTCAAGAAATTAACAAACAGGGAACCACTATTCTCCTTGTAGAGCAGAATGCAAACATGGCTCTTCACATCGCCTCAAAAGCTTATGTTTTAGAAACTGGACGTATTGTTCTTGAAGGACCAGCCCAAGAACTTCTTGCCAATCCAGAGGTTAAAAAAGCGTATCTGGGTGGATAAAAATATTTGAAAAAAGAAACGTTAGCGCAATTAGCAATTCTTATAGCTGCTATCTTATGGGGTACTACCTTCTTTGTTAGTAAAGGTGCAGTATCTTACGTACACCCTTTAGCTGTCGTGAGCTGGCGTTTTTTATTAGCTTCACTACTCTTTCTACCTTTTGTTTGGAAACGAAGAACACACATTAAAGAAGCATTAAAACCTGGAATGTGTCTTGGTTTTTTTGTTTGGGTTGCGCTTATCACTCAAACATGGGGGCTCAAATACACGGGTGCGGCTAATTCTGGATTTATCACTGGGCTTTTTATTATTTTTGTTCCACTTTTTCTTTTTTTCTTTAAAAAGGTTCTCATACATAGCATGGAAGTGCTTTCTATTATCTTTGCCCTTCTGGGTTTATGGATCTTAACGGGTGGAGTTGCTACCTTGAACTACGGAGATCAATTAACTCTTATTTGTGCGGTTGCTTCAGCGTGGCATCTTATATTTATGGGACAATATGCAAAAGCTAACATCGATAAGGTTGTTTTAACTTTTATTCAATTCGTCTCCGTTGCGATCTTAAGTCTTATTTCTCTCCTCTTGGTAGGTGCTCCTTTGACTGTGCCATCACTTACTCCTTTAAAGTTTATTCTTTTTTTGGCTCTTTTTGGAACTGTTTGTACTTTTTCCCTACAAGTTTGGGGACAAAAATATGTTAATCCTGTTAAAGCAGGTCTTATCTTTGCTTTAGAACCTGTTTCTTCTGCCTGTTTTGCCTGGACTTTGGGAGGAGAAAAGTTTTCTCTCTCAACAGCTTTAGGTGGCATTCTTATCCTACTCGCCACCATTATTTCAACTTTTAAAAGGTAGTGTTCCAAACAAAAAGCGACCGGCAGTCTTCGACATAGCCCGTCGCTTTTTGTTTGGAACATGACTATATAATGCCGTTGCGGTGAGTGTTGAAATTCACCCTCACCTCAATCCTCTCCCATCAAGGGAGAGGAAGCATCCATCGCAATCGGTGAAAG
>CAYJUJ010000127.1:0-5345 GCA_964373325.1 uncultured bacterium | reverse complement strand
ACCATCCCTTAACCCTTGCCCCTTAAGCCTTAACCCTATTTTTGCTCATTGCAACTTCCTTTCAAAAATCAACCTTGTCTACTAAGCTCTTGTCTTTCAACACCCATTTTGGTACTTTTAGAGCGAAAGGTCACCTTTATTAATGCTCAAATTCTTAAGAGAAAAACGATTTATCATTACCGTTGTGTTTTTAATCCTCTTACCCCTTCTATTTCTATCTTCAGGGGCTAAAAGTAAAGGAGAAAGAGCCTGGTATGATCAGATTATTTACTATATAACAGAACCTTTCCAATCTATTATTACGAGAACAGTAGAAAGTACTTTTCATTTATTTGACGGTTACATAAGCCTCATACATACAAAGGCTCAAAACCAAGAGTTGCATCAAAAAGTTGATTTACTTACAAAAGAGGTTCAAAACTTAAGTGAAATTCGTCTTGAAAATGAACGTCTAAGAACACTTCTTAATTTCCGCCAAAGAGTTTCACCCTTTATGATACCTGCTCAAGTTATCGCTAAAGATGCTTCTAATGAGTTCGAAGCTATTAAAATTAATAAAGGGTCAATAGATGGAATCAAACCCAGCATGGCCGTTGTAACTCCCCAAGGTATTGTAGGGCGTGTTCTTAATGTTGCATCTGATTATAGTGTTGTTTTAACTGTAATTGACCCTGCAAGTCGAATCGATGCTCTCATTCAAAGAAGTCGTGCTCGAGGTATTGTGATAGGGGTGGTGGGTGGTCTCTGCGTTATGAAATACGTCACACGTACAGACGACGTTCAAGAAGGTGATCAAGTTATTTCTTCAGGGTTAGCTAGTTTTTTCCCAAAAGGGATTCAAGTTGGAACAGTTCATAAAGTTATCAAAAAACCATATGGTATTTCTCAATATGTTGAAATTAAACCAAGTGTTGATTTCTCAAAACTGGAGGAAGTTTTTGTTGTTATTTCTATGGAACCAGTCCCAGCTAAAACTGACGATGCGCAAAAATAAAAATTAAAAAACCATTTATGAGTAAATCAATATTATACTTTTTTGTTTCCACCGTTGTACTCATCATCCTCGTTTGTTTTCAATCAACTCTTTTTGAACTTATTTTAAAAAATTATAAACCTAACTTCCTTATCATTTTTACTATCTACTTAGCACTTTATAGAAATATCCCAGAAGGTGGTTTTTTGGCCCTTTTTGCCGGATATCTTCAGGATGCTTTTTCAGGAAGTCCCATGGGTTTTTATATGTTCTCTTTTGTTCTCGTTTTTTTCTCAATTAAAGTTTTATCTCAAGCCTTCTTTTTTCAGGGTTTCTTAACTGAGATTCTTTCTGTATTTGTGGGGAGCATTCTTTTCTCAATATGTAACATTCTCTCAATTGTTCTTTTTACCGATCATCTTATTTCATTTTTAAAACTTCTATTACACACAGGGGTGAGTGCTCTCTTCAATACTGTTATTGCTTATTTACTGTTTCCTGTTTTTACAAACTTTGACTTGCATTTAGCAAAAAAAGAGAAAAAAAGGGTTGTCACTGAATCTGAACTTTTATGACAATGATAGGACAACAAGACGAAATTAAAGAATTTCGATATCGCTACCCTATTGTTTCAGCAATTCTTTTTATTTGCTTTTTTCTCCTCTTAGCACGCATGTGGTATTTGCAAATTCTGAAAGGTAAAGAGCATTATGAGTTTTCTAACCAACAAAGCTTAAGACAAGAAAAAATTCCTGCTCCCCGAGGTATTATTTTTGATCGTTATGGAGTGCCTCTTATTGATAATATACCGGCTTTTGATATTACGCTTATCCCTCAATTTATCAAAGACAAGGAGAAAGTGAGTGGAGAAGTTGCAAAACTTTTAGATTTAGAAGAAGCTTCCATTCTTGAAGCACTTCATAAAGCAAAGAATGAACCTCCTTTTCAACCTGTTATTATTAAGGCTAATGCTTCTCGAGACGAAATAGCACGGGCAGAGGCAAATCTCTTAGAAATACCAGCCTTAGAAATTCAGGTGGGTATTAAAAGAATGTACCTTTACCGAGAAATTGGATCCCATGTCTTAGGAACATTAGGTCAAATTAATGAATCTGAACTACAAACCTTCAAAGTAAAAGGAGCTACAAAATATGATCAATTCTCTCTTCTTGGTAAAACAGGCCTTGAAAAACAATGGGAAAAAATTTTAAGTGGTACTGATGGAGCGGCCTTTGTAGCTGTTGATGCCCGTGGCTTTCGCCGCCAAGAACACGAAAAAAATATTTTTGGATTCTTGGCAAGCAAAGAAGCGCAACCTGGAAATAATCTCATTTTAACCATTGATCAAGATCTTCAAAACGCCGCCTATGAAGCTTTAAAAAATCAAGTAGGCAGTGTTGTTGCATTGAATCCTCAAACCGGTGAAGTGTTAGCCATGACAAGCACGCCTTCCTTTGACCCAACTATTTTCTCAAGAGGCATTTCTTCAGAAGATTGGAACGAACTTGTTAATAATCCCTATAAACCCCTTAAAAATAAGGCAATTCAAGATCATTATCCACCAGGTTCCACTTATAAAGCTATTACAGCTATCTCGGGGCTTGAAGATCAAAAAATAAACTCCACTGTAAAGTACAGTTGTCCTGGGCTTTTTAGTTACATGCGTGGTCTTTATCGTTGTTGGCAAAAAGAAGGTCACGGGCTCGTTGAAATACACAAAGCTCTTCGAGAATCTTGTGATGTTTATTTTTATAATGTCGGGGTCAACACTGGCATAGACCGACTTGCTCATTTTGGACGAGAGTTTGGTTTAGGTCAACGAACAGGAATCTTACTAGATCATGAGCAGCCTGGACTCGCACCAACTAAGGGTTGGCGTGAAAAAAGATTTGGCTCTCCCTGGATTCCTGGAGAAACTGTTTCAAATGCTATTGGTCAAGGTTTTAACTTAGTCACAACACTTCAGCTCGCTAATCTCTATGCTACTATTGGTAATGGTGGAAAGCTTTATCGCCCCTATCTGGTCAGCCGTATTGAAGATGCTCAAGGTGCCCCATTATCAGAATTTCAACCAGAACTTATTCATACAGTTCAAGTCTCAAAAAACACTTTAGATTTAGTTAAAGAAGGATTGTGGGAGGTTGTTAATAAACCAGGTGGCACAGCTTATGGCCGAGCTAGAATTCCTGGACTCGATGTTGCTGGAAAAACAGGAACGGCACAAGTTATCCGACAAGCAGAAGCAGAGCGAGAAAAAAAATGCCATGAGGTAGAATACAAATTTAGAGACCATGCCCTGTTTGCAGCTTATGCACCTAAAGATCAAGCAGAAATAGCGGTTGGAGTTATTGTTGAGCATGGCTGCCATGGAAGCGCCACCGCTGCACCCATTGCCAAAGCAGTTATTGAAGCTTATTTTTATAAGAAGAAAATCCTTCTAGAGAAAAGTAAAAAACAAATAGAAACTCCTGAAATGGAGACACATTGAGACGCCCTTTTTTATCTGATTTTGATTTTTCACTACTGCTAGTCACAGTTCTTCTATGTGCTGTGGGTACTTTTAACCTTTACAGCGCAACTCAGGCTACAACGATTGGTGCACAAAAATTTTCCTCCCAAATGATGTGGATGGGGATTGGCTTTGTTATCATGATAGCTCTTACTTTTATTGATTACCGAATTTTAGAAAGAATTGTTTACCCGATCTATGTCATTATTATCATCTTGCTTTTACTCGTTTTAGCTGTTGGTAGCATTGAACATGGGGCTCAACGCTGGTTAAACTTGGGCTTCTTTAAATTACAACCCTCAGAGCTTATGAAAATAAGCATTATATTAACGCTCGCAAAATACTTTCACGAAGAGCGAAAACTTTATGGCTATGGATTAAAAGATCTTTTTATTCCACTCATTCTCCTAGGTCTCCCCATGATACTTATTGTGGTAGAACCCGATTTAGGAACAGGGCTCATTGTGGGCATTCTTGGTTTTAGTATGTTCCTTTTTGTAAAAATAAAACTACGTTCTCTTCTGATAGTCGCTTTATTAGCTGTCATTTCACTTCCTTTAGCATGGCAATTTGTTCTTAAAGATTATCAAAAAGAAAGAGTGCTTACTTTTCTTAATCCAGAAAAAGATCCACGAGGAAAAGGATTTCATGCACTTCAATCAAGAATAGCTGTTGGGAGTGGTCAGTTTTGGGGAAAAGGATATCGCAAAGGAACTCAAACGCAGCTTAACTTTTTGCCAGAGCAAAGAACCGATTTTATTTTCTCTGTGTTTTCAGAAGAGCATGGTTTTAAAGGAGGCCTCGTTCTCTTAGGATTGTATTTATGGATGGTATCATTGGGACTTAGGGCCTCAAGACGTGCTAAGGATAAGTTTGGAGCACTTTTGGCTTTCGGTATTACAGCCTTTTTCTTCTGGGCAGTTTTTATCAATATTGGAATGGTTATTGGGCTTCTTCCTATTGTTGGTGTGCCCTTGCCATTTATGAGTTATGGGGGATCATCCCTACTGACTTCCATGATTTGTATGGGTTTACTTATCAATATCAGTATGCGCCGATTTATGTTTTAAGACAGACTCGTTCACTATTTTCGCTTCGTAGCAAGAAAGGGACAACATTTATCTCTTCAAAATATTCATCAATAGCTTTTTTGGCTCCTGCCCAACTTCCATAATCATCATTAATAAAAACACCTTTATTTTGTAGCAGAGGGAAAAGATATTTAAGCCCATGTTTGGTTAGGTCATACCAATCAACATCAAGACGAAGAAGCGCAATTTGTTTGTGAAAATCATTGGGTATGGTTTTTAATATATCACCTTTTACAAAGTGTATTTTCTCTCGTGGGTATCCCGTAGAATAAACAGCTTCTTTAACTTTTTCTAAAGGACAATAAGTATACTCATTATGGTCACTTCTTTGCAAAGATTCCCATTTTTTAAAATTAGCATCTGAACCGAAATTTCTATGCTTTTTCTCATCATGAGGGCCAGGCTTTGTCATGCCCGCAAAAGTATCATAAAGATAAACATCCCGTGTCAGATCACCAAACTTTTGAAGAGTAAGAAGCATCATAACAATCTCACGCCCCTCAAACACTCCACATTCTATGATATCTCCTTTTAGATTACTTTTAACAACATACTCAATTGCTTTATAAGTCGTATAAAATTTATCTGTATATCCACCCAAATAAGGATTGCTTTTTAAAACATGGACAAAATCTTGATCTAAATCAAAAGGAATTTTCTCTCCTTTCACAATACGGTTTTTATCAACTCTAATAAGATCAAAACCAAAGTAGTATAAAACTCGCCTTACAAATCTCTTCCTTTGAGCTTTCTTGCTGTTCATCAATTTACT
>CAYJUJ010000126.1:0-5377 GCA_964373325.1 uncultured bacterium | reverse complement strand
TCGTCTTGTCATGGCGCGCACCATGTATGACTGGAAGGGGGCTCCCAAACAATACCTAGAGGGAGTCGAGGAAGCTCCTAAAAACTGTCTTAAACTTATTACAAAATACAAGAACCATAACATGGTTACTATCTATCCAGCTCCTCATAGTCTTCACGCAGCAAGCCTGGAAATGATTGAAGCGGGTTTAGATATCGCCAAAAAAACAAACTCTTTTCTTCATATGCACGTTGCTGAAGCTCCATATGAAGTTCGTGAAGTTCTCAAAAAACATGGCAAAACTCCAATTCAACTTTTGGATTCATTAGGCGTTTGTAATGAAAAACTGATTGGTGTTCATTGCGTGTGGGTAAATGATGAAGAAATCGATATTATGAGTGAGAAAAAAGTGAAAGTTGCTTATAACCCTACTAGCAATATGTTTTTAGGAGATGGAGTTTCCCCTATTCTAAAATTTTTGAAGAAGAAAATTGTTGTTGGGCTAGGAACAGATGGGGCATGTTCTAACAATAGAACAAACATCTTTGATGAGATGAGAATGACATCTTTACTGCAAAAAGTAACCCATCAAGATGGATCTCTTTGCCCAGCAACCGAAACTTTTAAAATGGGTACAGAAAATGGGGGTGTGGTTTTAGGTTTGCCCATTGGAAAACTTAAACCTACTTATAAGTGTGATTTTGTGGGAATCAAAATGGATGATATTTCTCTTGTCCCCTTCCACAAGAAAAACCTTATTAATAATATTGTTTATTCACTTTCCCCATGGGCAATTGATACTGTTGTGGTTAATGGGAAACTTGTCAAACAAGGGGGAAAACTCGTTTCTATTTCTGAGGAAGAAGTCACCCAAAGGGTGAATCGTTTGACAAGCAAATGGTGACTTGTTAGCTCAAATGGCGTGGGAAAAGCTATTATTCTTATTTTGTTCTTATTTGCCACCCCAGTATTTTCTGGAACCCAGAGCCTATTCCACACCTCCTATTTACAAGGCAAAGAATATTACAAGAAATTTGAGCTTGATAAAGCTATTGAGGCCTTGGAGAAGGCACTCATTTCCATTGGAGAAAACGAAGATGAAACTTCTATATTGGATGCTTATTCTATCTTAGGTGTTTCTTACATAAGCCAAGGACATATTGAAAAGGCCAAAGAATATTATGGGAAAATTTTGAAAACCAATCCGAGCTTTCAATTACCGGAAGACCATGTTTCTCCTAAAGTAACAAAGGTGTTTAATGAAGCAAAAGCTCAAATACAAAGCTATTCCAGTCTTGTATCTATTTCATCAAATCCGCCCTTTGCTAAAATATTTATTGATAATGAAGAAAAAGGAATAACACCACTTACTTTAGAGCTTTCTCCAAATAAAGAATATCAACTTGCTCTTTTAAAAGAGGGTTTTAAAGGTTTCCACAAAACATTTAAAGTCTCTTCCCCCAAATTGGTTATTAATGAAGAACTTATGAAAGACACTTCTTCTTTCGTCATTCAGAGGGTGAGCGAAGCGAGCCCGAAGAATCCACCCCACTCCTCTCAAGTCCAACAAGTCGACTTACTAAAATCTTTCTTGTCTCAAGAAGAAGAAAAATCTTGGTATCAAGAATGGCTGCCATGGATTGGAATAGCAGCTTTAGCTGCTGGGGCTACTTATGCTATTGCTTCCTCATCTCAAAAGAGTAGTGTAGCACCCGTTGAAACACTTCCCATTGCAAGTGGTATTCGTATCACAGTTCCCTAAAACCGATTGACGGTTTTGAAGATTCTTTGAAGCGCGGTAAATATTGTCAAAATAGCCATCAAATCTAGAATGACAATGAGAAGCGTTAATTCTGTAAAGTCAAAAAGTTGCCCAAAAAGAGAGCTTATTGGAGAAATAATTGCTAAAAGAGCAATTCTTTCGGGTCGCTGCATAATGCCACCTTCACCAGATATTCCTAGGCCCTCAGCCCTTGCTTTAACATAACTTGTTATAAATGCTCCACCTAATATTGCTAAAATGACCCAGAATAATGAAGTCACTCTAAAAAAACTAAGAAGCCCTCCAAAGATAAAAATCTCTCCAATTCTATCAACAACACTATCTAAAAAAGCGCCCTTTGGGCTTATGAGATTTTTCTTTCTTGCAATTCGTCCATCTAAGATGTCACAAATACCACAGAGGATGAGAAAAAGGCCGGCAAGACTCATGAGCCCCTTGTGGTAGAAAAAACCAGCTACAATACTAAACGCCAACCCTAAAAGAGTTAGAAAACTGGGTTCTATATTGTAGTTAAGGCAAAATTTTTCTATTGGAGAAATAATCCACACCCACCATTTTCTTGTTTTTTCATGCAGAATAAAAGAATGTCCTAACTTAGAATCTGATGGAACCTCAATGTTTTTCAACAAAAAATAACAAAGTGACGCAATCAAAGGTACAGCAATAAAAAGAATAGAACCTAGAGAAATATAAAAATTAAGAGATTGTGTTGGCATAAGAAACGAGCTCTGAAACAGGAACCGATTTTTTAATAACTTTGCCCATCTTTGCTAAAAAGATAAAATCAATATTTTGATTCACTCTTTTTTTATCCTGAAATAGGAGCTTTTGCAAAGTTTGTTGAGGGGGCATATTGATAGCTTTTAAAATCCCAAGTTTTTCTAGAAGATGCAGAGACTCTAAATGGGCCTTCTCCGAACAAAAACCTAGCTTTCTTGAAAGAGCAATGCTTGTTTTTAAACCTTTAGCAATAGCCTCTCCATGAGAAATCTTTTCAGTCATTTCAAACACATGCCCAAAGCTGTGACCAAAGTTTAAAAGTTTACGATAACCATTTTTTTCCAGTGGGTCTTTTAAAACAACTTTTTCCTTAAGAAGAATAGAGCGCTTCACTGCCAAGTTTAAATTTTTTCTCTGTGAAAGGGGGTTTTCAAAAAGAAAAGTAACGAAGTTTTTGTCAAACCCAAGAGCCATTTTAGCAATTTCAGAGGAAGCTTCCCTTATTTGATTCTCTGAGAATGAATTTAGAAAAGAAGTGTCAATAAAAACAAAATCTGGCAGATGAAAGGAACCAATGGTATTTTTTCCATAAAAATCAAGAGCAGTTTTTCCACCAATAGCAGCATCCATTTGGGAAATAGGAGTTGTTGGGATACACCCCCACCTTATACCTCTAAGATAAATAGAAGCGGCAAAACCTACACAATCAGAAAGCGTTCCTCCACCAACTGAAATGAGAAGCCCCCTTCTATCAACCCCAGTATCTAAAAGCATTTTAAGAATCTTCGTAATAGTTTTAAAGTTTTTGTTACTTTCCCCATCTGAAATCCAAGCCAACTGGTGGGGTAAAGCCAATTGAGAGAGTATTTTTTTGAGGCAAACACGAGAAACGTTTTTTGAAACAGCAAAAAAAACCTTTGAAGCATCTGTTTTCTCTAAAATGGACTTTATTTGTGTGAGGTCATTATGTCCAAAATATATTTTTGAAAGTTTACTAGATATGAGTTTCATAATGAGCTTTAATTTCTTCTAAATGATCTCCTCCAAATTTTTCGAGAAAAGCATTGGTAATTGTAATTCCAATTATAGCTTGACCCACAACAGCGCAGGAAGGAACAAAGCAAACATCTGTTCTTGTAACTGCAGAAGCAGTTTTTTCATTTGTTTTGATATTGATGGAAGAAAGTGGTTTTAGAAGGGTTGCGGGTGGTTTAACCACTGCTCGTACAATTATTTCTTCTCCATTCGTCATGCCACCCTCGATTCCACCTGCTTTATTGGTGAGTCTCTGAATATTGTGAGGAAATGAGCCAGTTATTTCATCATGGGCAAGATGACCAGGAGTATTCGCATATTGAAATCCCAATCCAAACTCAACACCTTTTACACCTTGAATGCTTAATAATGCATGAGCAATCTCAGCATCTAATTTTCGATCCCAATGAACGTAGCTTCCTAATCCGATAGGCAGTCCTTTAACTCGCACCTCAAAAACACCACCAAGAGACGTTCCTTCTTGAAACGCCGCTTCTATTGTTTCTTTCATAAGTGTTTCTGTTGTAGAATTGCCAATGCTAACGACATGGCTCAACGATTCAATTCCAAAGTGTTTCAGAAAAGACAAACAAAGAGCACCACACAATGTTCTAGCCACTGTTTCTCTACCACTTGCTCTTTCCCACACAGTTTCAATATTTTCGTGATTGTATTTAATAAGCCCAGCTAAATCAGCATGGCCAGGACGAGGAATAAATTTATTTTCTTCACTCAGTGGCACTTTGTGAGATTTAGCGTCATTTTCTATAAAAAAAGCAAGTGGGGCGCCAGTTGTTTTTTCATTTGAGCTACCAGACAGTATATGGAAAGTATTTTTTTCCCACAAGCTTCTGCGACTTCGCCCTACAAAATACTGTCTTGATTTAAGAAAATTTTGAAGAAATGCTGTATCTAGTAAAACGCCTGCTGGAAAGCCTTCGATGATAACTGTGTAACCAAGCCCGTGGGATTCTCCAGCTGTGAGGTATCGAATCATAGCTGATTCATAAACGAGCAGTTCTTGGGCGTCAAATGAAAGAATCAATATTTTGAATGGACATAGCAGCATATATGCTGTATATTGGAGTCATGCCTCTTTCGGGAAAAGCAATCATTAGATTACTCTGTGAAAGAGGTTGGGTTGTTAAAAGTCAAAGAGGGTCTCATGTTAAGCTTATTAAGGGTAATAAAATGACCGTTGTTCCACTTCATGGAAATCAGGATCTTGGAAGAGGACTTATTAAATCTATAGAAAAACAGACAGGAGAAAAATTATTATGATTCATTATCAAGCAAAAGTTTACAAAGATGGTAAATATTATTCAGTAGAATTTCCTGATTTACCAGGATGTTTTAGTCAAGGCACCACAAAAGAAAAGGCTTTAGAAAATGCACGGGAGGCTTTAAGTCTTTATTTAGAAGAAGCTCGAGACCCTAAGTGGAGGGTTCCAAAACCTAAAAAGTATAGAGGTTCTCAATATTACTGGGTTGTTCCATACGAAAGTGTGGCTATTCCCCTTATGATTCGGCAAGCTAGGCTAAAACATGGGCTCTCTCAAAATAAACTAGCACAACGCCTTAATATAACGGTTCAACAGCTGCAGAAATTAGAGGCCCCGGGAAAATCTAATCCTACCGTAAAAACACTCATTTCAATAGCGCAAGCTCTTGGGGAAGAATTTGAAATAAAGCTCGCTGCTTAATTTTATGGCTGTCCTTTTTTTGGCCCTTTTTGGACAGTCGATTGTCACTTTGTTTGTTGACACTAGAAATGTTCAGTGTGATAAAACATTGGAATTAAATGGTTATCGCGGGGTGGAGCAGCCTGGTAGCTCGTCGGGCTCATAACCCGAAGGTCGT